>JAJYKO010000099.1 GCA_021788565.1 Chloroflexota bacterium | reverse complement strand
TTAGTTCTGCGGCAGAGCACGCCCTATCCCGCCCTTCGGGCGGCCTCTCCCCTTGGGAGAGGCGTTTCCCAGGCGCCCTCTCCCTCTGGGAGACACCCTGCCCGAAGCCCCTCTCCCTCTGGGAGACACCCTGCCCGAAGCCCCTCTCCCTCTGGGAGAGGGTCGGGGTGAGGGTGGGATACCGAACTGAAAGACCCGCCGTATCGGCGGCTTCGCTTGCGAGGTTCGTCGCCGCCTTGATATAATCCCTCCTGCCGCACCACAGCGGCATCGTGGCGGGGTAGCTCAGTGGCAGAGCAGGGGACTCATAAGCCCTTGGTCGACAGTTCAAATCTGTCCCCCGCCACTTTTTTGTTGGCTTTGACAGTTAGTTCTGCTTCGCAGGTTTGAGCAGGATTATCACTGAGGGGCCAACCTTCTAGTGGCAACCTCTTCTGAGCCAAGCATCCACGGTCTGCTGACCTCCTGCTGACAGCATCATGACAGCATCGCTGCGACGGAAAGAGTGAAGGATGGCTCGTCGCAGTAGTGGAGAAGGCAGCATTTACCAGAGAGCCGACGGTCGGTGGACAGCCGGCCTCCAGGTAGGAGGCAAGCGCCAGCAGGTCTACGGACGGACACGAACCGAAGTTGTTGAGAAGCTGCGCAAGCTGACCGAGCAGATTCGAGGCTCAGGAAGGCTCCCATCGGCAGGCAAGCTGACCTTATCGGGGTTCATGGAGGACTGGATCACACAGTCCGAGTCACGGCTTCGCCCTGGAACTGCGGCAAGCTACAAAGCAATCAACAGATGCCACGTTCTCCCCAACCTCGGCCACATGAAGCTGTCCAAGCTTCAGCCACTCCAACTGGCCAACCTCTATTCCAGTCTCTCAAAGTCCAACCTGAGTCCACGGCGCGTCCAGATGGTGCACCGCCTTCTGCACAAGGCCCTTGGAGACGCTGTGCGCTGGGGCCTTATAGCCAGCAACGTGACGGAGCAAGTGGAAGCCCCTAGACCGGACGCCGAAGAGCCGGAACTGTGGACTCTGGGACAGGTGACTACCTTAATTAGAGCCGTTGGTGAAGGTGTCGGCGGACAGTACTCAGCGATGTTCGGGTTCTTGCTGGCGAGTGGCTGCAGGGAGGGAGAAGCATTGGGCCTACTCTGGACGGACATAGACTGGGAGTCAAAGAGGGTGAGCATCGAGCGGCAGACGACATGGGTCAGCAACAAGCCTGTGCAGCTACCTACGAAGACCAAGAGCGGGGTGCGCAGCCTTACCATCCCTGAATGGGGGATGGCTCTCTTGCACCAGCAGCGGGCGCTCGTAGCGGAGTGGCGGCTGAAAGCCGGAGCAGGCTGGCTAGGCGGTGACCAGGTTTTCCCAAGCAATGCCGGCAGTGCGCCCAGCCCATCCAATCTACGAAGAAGCCTCCAGGCGCTCTGTAGCAACCTTCAGTTACCCGCGATACGCGTCCACGACCTTCGGCACCTCCACATTGTCAACACCGGATTGAAATTCCGTGAAATCACCGCTTTGAATTTCCCCAAAATCGCCGGTTTGAAATTCCCTAGCTTTGCCATCGCCGGCGGCTCTTGATCGGCGGGCATCTCCCAATTTGAGATGTGGCGAGGTCTGTCTGCTCGGGCCTGCCTTGTGGCATCATGGCCGAGCCTTGGCGGAGGATAGGGCAGTCGTGACGAGCGCGGCTTCGCCGTCGCCCGCTGCGGACGGACCCGAGCGCCGACCCAGGGGCCGTGCGAGGGGTAGGGCAGGACTCTCCCGCTCCGCTTCCCTTTCAGATACCACGGCCGAAAAGCGATAAACCCAAAGCCCTTCCCAGCATACCCGAGACTCAGAGCCAGGGAACGAGCGCGTGCAGCATCCCGCCCCCGGGGGACGTAACAGCCCGTCGCTTGGCGCCCCGACCTGCGGTTTCTCCTTTCTGGTTGGCCGGATGGCATCACCCTTCCCCCTCGGCAACGAGATCGGCGATGGCCACCGGCTCGTCGCAGTGGGGACAGCGGCCGCCCGGACCTATCCTCCGGCAGAAGAGCTGGCAGTCCGGACAGCGTTGCTCGCCGAGGTAGCGAGATCCGCAGGACGGGCACTCGTAGACGGTCCCTGACCGAGGCACGCCATTCGCCAGCGGCGTCAGCTCCTTCAAGTTGGAGTGGCGATGTCGCCAGGCGGCCTGCCGGCAGGCATCCGAGCAGAAGCGGCGCCGGCCTGATGGATGGAATGGCTGGCCGCACACCAGACAGTTCACCTGACTGATCGTTACGCCATCGTTACGCGACGGGCAGAAGTGCTCGGCCATGGTGGCGCTCTCCTCGGCTTGCCTGTCAGTCATGGCTGCTCTCCCCCTCCACCCTGGACAGGAGTCCCGCCCGCCGCTTCTCCTTGAGCCGGTAGCTCTCCCCGCCCCTGATGTTGATGGTGGTCGAGTGGTGCAGCAATCTGTCCAGGATGGCGGATGCTATCGCCACATCAGGGAAGAGGCTCGCCCAATCTCCGAAGCTCTTGTTGCTTGTGAGCACCACCGAGCCGCGCTCATATCTCCTTGAGACCAGCTCGAAGAACCAGTTGGCGGCCCTTCTATCCAGGGGAAGATAGCCCACCTCATCGATCACCAAGAGCTTGGGCCGCAACAGCACCCCCATGCGCACCCTGAGTGGCTCCGCGGCATCAGCCTCGGAGAGGTAGTCGATGAGCCGCTGCATGGTCACGAAGTACGCGGTGTATCCCCGCTTGATCGTCTCCAGCGCAAGCGCCACCGCTATGTGGGTCTTACCCACCCCGGGAGGGCCGAGCAGCACCACGTTCTCCATATACTCGACGAAGCGAAGGCTGAGCAGCTCGGCGATCTGACGCTTGTCGATGCTCGGCTGGAAGGAATAATCAAAGTCGACCATCGTCTTGTGGTAGGGCAGATGCGCTAATCTAGTCTTGATCGCCACGTTGCGCTCGTACCTGGAGGATTGCTCCTCGCCCAGCAGTTCGTCCAGGAACTCCAGGTAGCTCCTGTTCTCCCTCGTCGCCTCCTGGCACACCCTATCTAGCACCTCAGCGATCCTGACCAAGCGCAAGCGGTCGAGCCCCGCTCGGACACGCTCCTCAACGAGCACAGGCTGCTGCATGAGCCACCTCCTCATAGACAGCCAGATCGCGAAGCTCCACCTCCTGGCTTCCGTCGAGGAGGTGGAGCAGCTCACCCTCCGCCGTCCCATTCCCCTCCCGCCTCGGCGCCCGCGCTCGCTCCATCGCCTGCTCCCCTTCCACTGCTCGGCATCTGAGATGCTGCCCATCGCTAGCGCGAACGGTGAGAGCCCCCTCCAAGCTCTCGGCCACCTCCACCTCGGACAGGGCGTGGACGAGGCCGAGTTGATAGAGCCTTCCCCGATAGGAGAAGCGGCCATCCCGTCCCACGCGGCGAACGGCGCAGTAATCGGTGTCGTAGGCGGGCCGGCCGTACGTCTGGCCGAGCATCGGCTCCTCCTCCGCATACCGCTCGGCCACCACAAGCCCGTGAGTCCCGTGGACGCGCTGGTTGGCGACGCCCAGCGCCCACTCGGCGGCCCGCTCGTTCAAGCAGGCAAGCCCCAGCTCTCCGCTCTCCACCTCCCTGGCAACCCTTACCCAGAAGTTGCCGCGCACGTAGCCTATCGTCCGCTCCACCTTCCCCTTAGTTCTCGCTCGGTAGGGGGCACAGAAGCGAGGGCTGAAGCCGTAGTACAGGGCGAAGTCGAGGAAACGCCCAGGGAAGATGGGGCTCCCGTCGGCCCTCCTGCCCAGAATGGCCGTCTTGAGGTTGTCGTAGAGCACCGTCTCGGCGATGCCGAGGGCCTCGAAGGCATGGATGTGGCAGGCAAGGAAGTGCTCCATGTCGGCCGAGGTGGTGAACTCCAGATACGCTGCCCGCGAGTAGGACAGCGTCAAGACGAACCCGTACAGCTTCCTCCAGCGGCGATCACGTGAGTCGTAGATCTTCCCGAACTCCCCCCAGTCCACCTGAGCCTGCTTGCCAGGAGCGGTCTCGAACCGCTCCGCCGCCTCCCTCTTGCGAACGATTTCCTGCCTGATCGGGTGCAGAAACTCGCGAAGCACCGTGATCTTGCCGGCGTATCCCCGCCTGGTGATCTCCTCCAGGAGCACCACCCCGTTGGTGCACCCCTGCTCGATGCGCTCCAGCAGGTAATCCCTGAATGGCGCAAGCCTGGTCGCCCTCGGCCTCTCGATCCTCCGGTGCGTCCTCGGCGTCGTCTCCTCCAGCACCTTTCTGATCGTCTTCGGGTCCCTCCCAGTCCGCCGCGAAATCTCGCTGAGCGATACCCCTTGCCTCGCCATCTCTCGGATGGCCACCCATTCGTCCACCCTTAGCACTCCTCTCCTCCCAGCCATTACTGGCTGGAAAGTCTACTCGGGTGGGGAATTTCAAACCGGTGCTTTTCGGGAGTTTCTCACCGTTGCTGACACCACATCTCTATCCTGGCAATGTCCGGCGTGCCAGCGCGTATGGCGCAGGCGAGAGCCGGACACAGCAGCCCAATGATAACCATGAGGGTGTACAGTCATGTTCTGGGGGGTGCTGATCAACTAGCCGCCCAAGCCCTCCAGCGGATGGCAGGCGGCACCGTATGACACCGGTATCAGTGGCGCGGAGCGGCGTGACTGCCGCTCTGCCACTTCCCACCATGGCGAGGCCATCACAGCCACACCATGGCCAGATCAGTAAGTACGAGTCTCTGCAGCAGGGAGACAATTGCCGGTTGACCAGCCATTGACTAGCAACTGGCCCCCCAGGATGTAAACCTGGAGGGGCCAAATCACACTCCCTGTATATTTATAATACGGGAAGACTACCTAGTAGTAGTCCGTAGTAGAGTAGGGCGAGGACGAAAGAGAACTCGCCCTACTATCTCAGCCATCGTCTCTTCCGTCACCTCTGGTACGGCATAAGCCTTTGCGGGCTTCTTGCTGCCGAAGCTGCGCTCAGGCAATGCACCGGCTGGGACTGGCATGATCAATCCGACCTCCCGGAGCTTCCTGAGCGACTCCCTGACCGTGTTTGCATGCACGCCTACATCCTCCGCCAACGTGGTCTGGTGAAGCTGCATGACCGGCATGCCGTCCCACTTGTTGCCGCTGTCTAGGGCGATGGACGCAATAGTGCTGTACACGGCACCCGTTGCCCATCCAAGCTTGCCCCAAATCTTGGAATGTTGAAGCGCCACCACCCAGGGGGCTTCCTTCCCTACCATATCCGCACTCCGCTTCGTGCATTTGACAGCGAACTCGGGAGTGCAGGCGCTCTTCAAGCCTTTTGCAAAGAGAGAGTTGTGGCAGGTCGGCTTGTACTGTGTACCAACGTAGTGCATAAGCCGCTCGGCCTCTTCCAAAGCGAACTTGAGGTCGGACTCCACAAGCCCTGACTTCTCCGCCGTCACGTGATTGGGGGCAACCCAGTCCAGCACGTAGTTCAGCCGGTCAGGCTCGGGTATCTCCGGACTGTTATTGACAGCGGCTATGATTGCCAACGAGGCGTAATGCCTGGTGTCAGGCTCCTGCAACCCATCGCGCCACAAGACGTTGATGCACTCGCGAAATGGATGGAGCCTCTCAATGACCTTGAGTTCCTTCGCTCCTGGCTCCGTGCTTTCTACGAACATGGAGTTGGCTACGCATTCCACCACATCCGCCCGTGGCCCGCTTTGCAGAAGCTGTATCTGTTGCTCTTGCGAAAGCAATTCCAAGGTGTACCTATCTACGAAGCCTGACCCCTTGCCGGTGCCTGGATGGACGCCACATGGTAGAGATAGACGTTGCTTGCCGGTTGTTACCACGTCGGCCTTGTCGCCGACAAGGTCATAGACCTGTTTCCGGAACCTTGCGTACCGCAATTCCTCCAGTGGCGAAGCGAACAGGATATAGAAGTGATAGCCCTTGTTTCCCGAGAAATTCAGGATGAACGGAAGGCCCACCTCATCCAGCTTCCGGGAAACTTCCTCGACAACGGCGAGCACTGTGGTGTCCACATCTATCCCAAGCCACCAGGCACGCTCCTCCTGCAGCGGCCTGAGCGCCAGGTAGCTGTGACCATGCACATGCGAAACGAGGTCCTTCAGCTGAAGCTGAACGTAGTCGCCATAGGTCATCTTCTTGTTCCGTATCGACCACCTCCCCTTCTGCCCGAGCACCGTCGGTCCCTCCGGCACGAAGGCATCCCACAAGGCAACCGCCAACCTGCGGCTCTCGTCCTTCTGGGCTCCGGGCTGACCCGAGGCATCCGGACGAACAGAAGCAGGCTGACGCATCTCCGTTGTGGGAACAGCCGCTAAAGTGGCTTTGTCGTCCATTATGCAGTCCTCTCGCGAATTTATGATGGGTTGCCTCCTCACACTAAATGCCTGGCACGGGCCAGATCGAAATCCATATGCCTATCGTGTCTATCCTCTCTGAAAAAGACAGAAAAGGAGACTAAATTGCGCCGAGCGCTCGATGCAAGGGCGTGGTCCACGCCTACGAAGGGCACACTCGCGCCGAAGTCTCAAGCTCTATCTCACGGAGTTAGGGCGCAACCGACTGAGATACTGCCTGGATAGCCAGTAGTGTGCGCGGTTAGGAACCTAGAAGATTGGTGTCTGATGGGTTGTGGGTTAGCTGCGGTCTACGGCAGTCCTGCGCGCCGCAGCCCGAGGCTCAGCAGCGAAGGGGCAGGAGATTGTGGCAGACCGCAGGCGTGCTTGCGCAGGCGTGGGCTAAGGGCGTGCGTCGCTGCTCGCTGACCAACTAGAGACATCTGGACTGATCCAGCGCGGTTGGCCACAGCCTTCCCCCAACTCCGGTCATGGTTGCGAAGAGTACCGGCCCGACCGCTTTCATGTTGTTCACCTCTTTCCTCAAAGAGTCACCACCCAATCGCCGAAGATGGCGTCCTATTCTTCCTCCGAACTACAGCAGTGAAGAGGGAGAAGACGGAACATCTCGGCGTGACGCGTGATCATAGATCGCACTAATAACTTACGGGGCCATACAGCACTAGCTGAACTCTTGTTGCCGGTGCTAACCATACAGGCGATTTCTTGTCATGTCAATAGGCATCTTTATAATCCCTGTATCGCATTCTAGCCTAATATCCAGCACGTATGCGTCAGATACTTTCTTCACTCTATTGGCCTTACCGCACAGCTAAAGTATCTAGCGCACATGCCTGAGATAAATCATACCGCCTACTGGAACTCGCACCTCTCTGCGCGTGGTGACGACTTGAGTCTCCGGCAGTAACCCGCGAAACAATCAGCAGGTCGCGAGCACCCAAAATGGGACCTAGAAGGCCAGCGCTCACCTCATCGGGTCGGGCCAAGCCGCGCGGGGGCCACATTCTGCTACTCATTCCCGATCCAAATGATTGACATCTACTCTCTTGATAGCTATAATGGGCACATAATAGATAACGAGAAGGTCTCTTCTCAATATGGACGGAGGGTAACGATGGATACGGAGCTTGCCGCGGTTCAGTCCCAAGAACTCCTGGCAGGGGGGCAGGTTTCTGCCGACCAGCACCCTGCTGCCGTTTACATCGCCAGGCTGGCCCCTGGTAGCCGCCGCACCATGCGTGAGGCTCTGGATACCATTGCTGTCATCCTCAGCGGCAGAGCAAGCAACGCTGAGTCTCTGCCCTGGCACCTCCTGCGCTACCAGCATACACAGGCTGTGCGAACATCACTGGCCGAGAGATATGCTCCCGCCACCGCCAACAAGATGCTCGCAGCTCTGCGTGGTGTGCTGAAGGAGTCGTGGCGCCTCGGGCAGATGGGAGCGGAGGAGTACCACAGGGCAGTCGATTTGGAGACTGTCAAGGGGACTACACTGCCTCGAGGCCGTGCCCTTCAACACAGGGAGATCGGAGCTATCCTGTCGGCCTGCTGTGCCGATGAGAAGCTGGCAGGATACAGAGACGCAGCGATCTTTGCGCTGCTCTATGCGGCGGGCTTGAGACGATCAGAGATTGCCGCCCTGGACCTGAACGACGTGGACGTGGAGACGGGAGAGCTTCGTATCCGTGCAGCCAAAGGCCACAAGGACAGGACAGTCTACGCGAACAACGGAAGCCTAGACGCCCTAGCTGACTGGCTGAAGGTAAGGGGCGACGAGCCAGGGCCCTTGTTTTGCCCGATCAATAAGGGTGGGCGACTCCTGATGCAGCAGATGACCCCTCAGGTAGTCCGGTTCATGCTGGTCAAGCGGGCGAAGCAGGCAGGGGTGAAGGACTGCTCGCCACACGACCTGCGCCGGACCTTCATCGGCGACCTGCTGGACTCGGGAGCAGACATCGTTACTGTGCAGCACATGGCCGGCCACTCCAACGTCCAGACTACAGCGAGGTACGACCGTCGCGGGGAAGCAGCCAAGAAGAAGGCAGCACACCTGCTCCATGTGCCATACTCGCGAGCGGGGTAAGCGGCGGTCACGGCCTACAGGCAAGCTGACCGGCACCCCCGCTGCGCATGGTGAGGGGTGTGGGTATCGGGCGCGGCGGGCTTGCCCTGCCCGCTCTGCCCACGCTAGGCTTGCCCTACCAACTCCCCCCTGCCTTCCCTCTGCATCTTCTGAGCTTGCTCTTACCCACCCTCGAATTTTTAAGATCTTCAGAGAACGGCTGCGACTGTTAGCGGAGAGGCGAGTATCGCGAGTATGTTGACCTGCCAATTGGGCCACTCACTCGAACAAAGGACCAAGCCAGCGAGGCATCACGACATCGCCGTGGCTAAGCCGGAAGGAAGAGCCCTTCGAACTTGCGGTCACTTCGCTACTATCGAGTCGAGGCCGTAGTAAGAAGCAGCGCAGGTATTGACCCAGTCCTTCTCATCCCTGCCAATCGGCCGCATACCAGCAGGATGCTGTAGCAGTGAGACGGTGAGGCTGCGCACACCACTGTTTCGGGCCTGTTCAATATGCGCATTGGACTCATCCCACTCCACGGCAAAATCCTTAAGCGTGTCGGCTCGAAGAGCCGCCCGGCTCATCGACAGCACAGGTCCGACCGCTACCAAGGCAGCGAGTGAGGCGACGAGCAGTATTCGGGTGCTTTTCCGGCGTCGAAGCACCAGCGGCAACTCTTGCCCAATGGCAAGTCCGACTACGTAAGATGTGGAAACAAGGAAGCATTCGAATACAAAGCGGGAAATGACAAGCACGCGACCAAACGGCAAGCCTTCCATAATGTACGTTACAGGCGCAATGGAGGCTGTGACCATGACGAACTGCACCACGCCCGCAATCACGACCGCCCACACCAGCGCCCTGCGCCTTCGAGCTGCCGCGTATCCGGCCAGACTTCCAGCGACGGTACCCAAGAAGAGAGACGCCGCTGCGGAGGCTAGGGTGACGCGGCGGAGTGAGAAACGATAGAAGTACAGGTCATTAGCTGCAATAGACCTGACGAGAGACACGGGAGTGTGATTTGCCGCTATCCCTTCCGCGCTCGAAGACTCTACTCTGCGCGCGTTGCCAGGCGCAGAGAATACGACCACCGTGGACAGAATTGTCCCAATGACCAGCGCGAGCAGCACCCTGGACACGCGTCCTTGTGCTGGGCCACGCAGCAACAGTACTACCAGCACGAGCGCCAAGCCCGAAGCGACCAAGTTGACAGCCAAGATAGTCTCGTTCAAGCCTCCTGCTACGAAGGAACCGGCCAAAGCAGCAGACATGATCATCCGCCTACGGCTTGTAGGGAGCGCAGACCTCAGGGAGTAGGCCAGCAATCCTGCGAACCCAGCCAAGAAGACAAGTGGCAGACTGTAGGTCACCACTCCAGTCTGCCAGTAGACCGACTCGTCAACGCTCATCGTGCCATCAATTGTGGCAAACACGGCAAGGGTCGAGAGGGCGAACGCCGACAGTCGTGGCGAGGGAAGACTAGCAAGCAGAGTGATCTGGTGCGCTGCCCATCCCAACACCAGCGCGAGGGCGACTATTACCAGTGCGGGTACGATGGAGGTAGTCCACGGTCCTAGCATCTCAAGCAGGTTAACGATGAAAGTAAATGAGAAGCGCCCAGACCATGAAGCGTACCAGTATAACTGGGAGTCGACGAAACCCATTGTCCTCAATATGCCAGCCGTGCAAAAGTCGTCGGCTACGTAACGAGAAAACGTTCCAAGGTAAGCATGCACGAGCAAAGCACCAGTCGCTGTCAGTGCCACCAGTAAGGCTGACACCTGTAGTTCGAGGTTTCGCTTCACAGGAACCTCCCTCTTGAGCCTGAACGACGACGGCCCATATGAACGACAACCTAAGAGCCACGTGTTCCGAAAGAGCGAGTTGACCTAACTTACACAGTTGCTTCAGCGAAAGGCCTGCTACCCGTTGCCCCAGGCACAGCTAATATAGTCAGGGGCAGAACGCCCCGATACTCATAATCCGTTGAGCGCGGGCCTTGAAAAGTCAGGAGTAGATCCTGGGTGCCTCGTGAGCCAGACATCAATGTCGGCAACCGACTTGTGCAGGAACTGGGATATGGAGTAACCTCACCATTATAGTACGCATAGTCGCAGCAATGCAGTCCAGAGCCTGACAGCATCACGACAGTATCAGCTGGTGCTGTGGCTCCAGAGAGGACAAGGACAGAAAAGAACGGTCGTCTGAGTGGGTGACATCTTGTGCCCTAGACCAGTCACAGACACAAGATGTAGGCAATCAGGGTAGCTCAGTGGCAGTGTGCGTATCGCGAAGCTAGACGCACGCAGTCGCAGGGGACTCATAAGCCCTTGGTCGACAGTTCAAATCTGTCCCCCGCCACTTTCCCTTGTCTGCTCTCGCCAGCCTCTCGCTTGTTCCCACTTCTCCGTGAGCCAGCGAGAGCCCGCTTTGCCTCTGGGCCTGATCACGGAAGGCCCGCGGCCATCGTCACCATCGAGGGCTTTCACACTCCTCCGGCCTGCCACGCTGAAAGGGCGGCTGCCTGGCACCTTTTCGAGGTACTTCGGCCAAGGAATTCGCCTCTCCCGTGACCAGATGGCTTTCAGGGAGCAATGAACGGAGTCACGAGCACGATGAGACACCTATCCACCATGTCGACCACCTTGAAGG
>JAJYKO010000098.1 GCA_021788565.1 Chloroflexota bacterium | reverse complement strand
CACCAGATTTTGTGCGGTATGAACGACTCGGGACGCTACTTGATCATCATCGAAGACATCAATCTCGCGGCACTCCCTGGGGTTCCTGAGCGCGTCTTTGCGCTGCCTCTGGTTGTGAAAGGGATCGACGGAAGTCCCTGCACGATAATCGCCGACGTCGGGTAGCCTTTTCGAAGTAAAGGGGGTTGCAGATGATCGTAGTCGACGGGCATCAACATTTGGGAAGCTGTCGGGTCTTCGACTTGAACCAGACGGAAGAGGACCTCATCGCGGCAATGGACCAGAACGGCGTCACAGCGGCGGTGGTTCAGCCCTTCCCGGGGGCGCCGGATCCCGTGGCGGTGCACAATCGGATCGCCGAGCTGTCCCGCCTTCACCCAGGCCGCATCTTCGGGTTGGTTAGCCTCAGCCCTCACACCGATCCCGACAAGTACTTCGCGGAAGCTGCGCGCTGTGTGCGCGAGCTAGGCTTCGTGGCCGTCAAGATGCACACCATCGGCCATGCGGTGTTGCCTCTCAGCAAAGATGCCGAAATGGTCCTGGACACGGGCCGCCAGTTAGGGGTCCCAGTGATGGTGCACACCGGTGCGGGAATCCCTTTTGCCAATCCTTCGATGATAATCCCGAGAGCAAGGCAGTTCCCCGATGTGAAGATCGTCCTCGCCCATTCCGGCGGCAGCATACATAGCGCCGAGGCTTTCGTTACCGCCAAGGAGTGCCCCAACGTTTATCTCGAGACCTCCTGGTGTCCCAGCAGCGACGTTGCCTGGATGGTCAAGGACCTGGGCGCCAACCGGGTAATGCTCGGCGCCGATCTGATCGACAACATCGCGACCGAAGTGACCAAGTATCGCAGCCACGGACTGAGCCAGAGTGAGTTGGAAGCGAGTCTGGGACGAACGGCCATCGAGGTGTACAACCTGAAGGTCGGAGGCGCTTCATGATCACGCTGCACATCAATCTCCGAGTCAAGGCTGGCAACGAGGCAAGCCTCGAGCGGCTATACAAGGAGATGTACGTTCCCGCGATCGAGGTCCAGCGGGGGTTTCAGTCCACCACCCTGTTGTGCTCCTTTGGCCCCGAGCTGACGGCGGCCATTGGGGGAAGCCGCGACTGGAACTACGAGATCGACATTGTCTTCGACACGGAAGAGAACCGGCAGGCCTGGGCGGCCGGCCCCGAACACACGGCGACGTGGCCGAAGGTTGTGGAGCTGTGTGACCAGATCACCTGGCAGGGATTTGATCTCCTGGGATGAGAAGGGCCGAGTCGGCTCGATTCTCCGTGTGAAGCGCTCCGGCAGCAGTCTTCTGATTACGCCGTGCAGCGGAAATAACATCCTTTCACGAAGGAGGCAAGTCTGCGGGAAAGTCTACCAGCCATCTATGACGGGGACCGAAACTACTTCCAACGCGTCTTCAACCGCGACACTCAGGTCGCAATCGACAACGTATAGGTCGAAATCAAGAAGGAGAATGTCATGAAGGCGTACAGATCCTGGTGGCTCGTCCCAGCCTTGGTGTTGGGCCTATCGCTGCTGGCCGCTTGCTCGTCCGCGCCGGCAGCAGCACCAACGAGCGCGCCGGCAGCACCGGCTGCTACCGCGGCTCCCGCGGCGCCGGCCGCGACAACTGCTCCCGCGGCTGCTCCTACCACAGCAGCACCCGCGGCTGCCCCGACCATCGCCGCCGCGGCGCCAACCACCGCACCGGCAGCCAGTTCCGCTGGCACCGGCATAGTGAAGACTAAAGACACGTCCAAGATGAAGATCGTGCTGAGCAACTCTTACGCCGGCAACAGCTGGCGCCAGCAGATGCTCAAGACCTGGGATGCGGCGACGAAGTATGCTATCGACAACCACATCATCGCCAGCACCGCCGTGGTAAACTCCGACAACTCCGCGACTCAGCAGAACTCCCAGATTGACAGCTTGATCCTGCAGAAGCCCGATGCCATCGTGATCAACGCCACCTCCCCGACGGCGAACAACGGCGAAATCAAGAAGGCTACGGACGCAGGTATCGTGGTCGTGAGTTTCGACTCGGTGGCCACGGAACCGTCCAACTACCAGGTTAACTACGACTACGTGGGCATGGGGGCCGACGAGGCGAACTTCGTAATCAAGCAGCTGAACGGCAAGGGCAACGTCCTTGAGATCCGGGGCATCGCTGGAACCTCGGTGGACACCGACATCCACAAGGGGATTGTGGACACGTTCGCCAAGGCGCCGGGCATCAAGATCGTCGGTTCTGTGAACGGCAACTGGACCCAGACCGTGGCACAGCAGGCCGTGGCAGGTCTTCTGCCCAGCTTGCCGAAGATCGACGCGGTCGTGACCCAGGGTGGAGACGGCTACGGCACATATCAGGCGATCCACGCCGCCGGCCGCCCGACCCCGATCATCATCATGGGCAACCGTGGAGACGAACTGAGGCTGTGGCAGCAGCTCTTGCAGGCTGATCCCAACTACAAGACCTTCTCGACCTCATCTGCTCCAGGTATAGCTTCTATCGCTTTCTGGACGGCTCAGCAGATTCTGGCTGGCAAGCAGGTTCCAAAGTCCTTCTCGTTCCCTGCTCTCACCATCCAGCAGGCCCAACTGCAGGCCTGGATCAATGCCACCCCCGCGACTGGCGTGGCGACACCCACCTTCTTCACGCAGGATTGGACGGCTAAGGCAATCGACGCCGCGGTGAACCACACGGCGATGCCAGAGGTCCCCTCGCCGCAGTAGAGTGGGCAAATAGGTACAATACCGTCGTAAGAGGCATCATTTGGTTCGGAGGTCGAACTGATATGGCAACTGGATCGCGGGTAGTCTCCGCGACCGGCATCGCCAAGCGGTTCGGCGAAGTCCGAGCACTCGCCGGCGCCGACCTGGAGGTGGGCGCCGGCGAGACTCTGGGCATCGTCGGCCACAACGGCGCCGGCAAGAGCACCTTGATGAATGTGCTCGCTGGGACGATCCAGCCTGATACGGGTCAACTCGTCATCGGGGATAAGGATGTAACCGGTTCCCACTCGGTAACTAAGGCCAGCGCGCTTGGGGTTCGTTGCGTCTATCAGGAGTTGTCCCTCTGCCCCAACCTTTCGGTAGCTGAGAACACCCGTGTCGTGCATCACTCTCTCAGCGGGTTGCGCTGGAAGTCGCGAGCAGCCGATCTTATCGAGGGCTGCCTTGATGACGTGTTCCCCGGCCACGGAATCGATCCTGAAACAAAAGTTGCGGATCTCTCCATCGGCCAGAGGCAGATGGTTGAGATCGCCCGAGCCATCTCCGTCACGGACACGCCGGTTCGCCTGCTGATCCTGGACGAACCCACGTCCTCGCTGGACTCCGTTGCGGCCGAGCAGCTCTTTGCTTTTGTCAAACGTGCCAAAGAGCGGGGCCTCTCCTCGATCTTCATTTCACACAGGTTGAATGAAATCCTCGCCAACACCGATCGCATCGTCGTCATGCGTGACGGTCAGGTCGTCGCCTCCGGGGTGTCGAAGGAACTCTCCCGCGACCGGGTTGTGGACATGATGGGCAACGTCGCGCAGCAGGCCGCTGCTGAGGTGCGCGCTCGTGGGAGCAGCGACGGTTCTGCTGTCCGCGTTCAGGTGCAGGACTTGACTACGGATAACCTGCATCTGGTGAATATGGTGGCCCACGCAGGCGAGGTCATCGGACTCGCTGGGTTGGACGGCCACGGGCAGCGCGACCTGTTGATTAGCCTCTTCTCGGCCTCGGAAGGAGGCGCCCAGGACATCAAGATCCATGGCACTGTTGCATATGTGAGCGGCGACCGCCAACAGGAGGGCGTCTTCCCCAGTTGGTCGGTGGCTGAGAACATCACCCTCGGAAGCATCCGGAAGCTAGCGCGATTCGGCCTGATTAGCAAGCGAGGAGAGGAAAAGCTCGCGAGCGATTGGGTGAAGGGAATCAAGATCAGGACGCCATCACCCTTCGTTCCGATCCTCAGCTTGAGTGGTGGCTCTCAGCAGAAGGCGTTGGTCGCGAGAGCGTTGGCCTCTGAGGCCGACATCATCCTGTTCGACGATCCAATGAGAGGCGTCGACGTCGGAACGAAGCGCGAACTGTACGAAGACGTGCGGGGAGAGGCTAAGAAGGGTCGATGTTTCATCTGGCGCACCACCGAGAATGAAGAGCTCACAAATTGTGATCGAGTGTACGTGTTTCACCGAGGAAGCATCACCGACGAGATCGAGAACAATGAATTGACAGAGGAGCGAGTGCTCCAGGCGTCTTTCCGGGAGGTAGAGCATGTCGCTAATTGATCACACCGAGGAAAGCATGCCCCCGGCAGCCGGACTAGCGACGACGGTTCCCTCTAGGAAGGCCCTTTCCAGCTCCCGACGCGCCGATTGGCGTGAGTACCTGCCCTACATTGCTCTGGCGCTGATTCTTATCGCGGTGCTTATTTTAGTGCCAGGTGCTCGCAGCTATTCGGGGTTTGCGCTGCTGTTGTCGGCTTCTACCGCTGCCATCCTAGCCGCCATGGCGCAAATGTTCATCATCACCGCGGGTGACATCGACCTCAGCCTTGGAGCGTTTGTCGGACTCATAAATGTAATTTGCGCCACGCAACTGGCGAAGGACCCTCCGCTCGCCATCGGGGCAATGATTGCCTCCTTCGTCGTTTACGTGCTGATGGGAACCCTCATCCACGTTCGCCGGATTCCCTCGATAGTTGTCACCCTGGGAGCCTCCTTCGTGTGGCTCGGCCTCGCGATCCTCATCCTGCCCTCACCGGGGGGCGCCGCTCCGAACTGGCTCATCGGGTTCTTCAATCTGAATCCACCCCTCATACCTCTGCCCATCTTGATTGCCCTCGCGGCTGGTGCTTTCGGCCACATCTTCATGATGCGAACCGCGTATGGGGTGATTCTGCGCGGGATGGGCGCCAATGCCAAGGCAATCCGGCGCGCAGGTTGGTCGCTGCTTCGGGGATACATGGTGCTTTATGCGATGGGGGCCGTTTTCGGCATTCTGGCCGGCCTGGCGGTAACGGGCCTGACGACTTCCGGCGATGCGAACGTTTCCCTTGACTACACGCTGTTGACCATCGCGTCGGTGATCCTCGGAGGTGGTGCATTCAGTGGTGGCAAGTCGGCCGCCTTTGGAACCGTTGTCGGTGCTATTACCATGTCCCTGGCCGGTTCGCTCCTGGTGTTTCTCCAACTGTCGCCTGACTATCAGCTGGGCGTCCAGGGATTGATTCTGATACTGGTGCTCGCCGGACGCTCCGTCGGCAGGCAGAGGGAGGCGTGAGTTCCATGACATCCGCACGTGTTTGGCTGAACAACAAGCCCTGGGTTTGGCCTTTCGGCGCAGCGTTCCTGATTTGGCTGGTCACGGTCTATGCCGCCAGCGGACGGGGCGCAACTGCTACACTCTCTGCCGCTGCCCTGCTATCCGTGTTCTACGTTATCGTGGGCATGGGGCAGATGTTCGTAATTGCCTCGGGCAACAGCAATATCGACCTCTCAGTTCCATACACGATGACCCTGGCGGGCTATCTCTCGATGGGTTACATGCACGCGGACAATAGCGGCTTGCTGGTGGGCATCCTGATCGGCCTGGTGTGCGGTTTCGCAGTGGGCCTGCTGAACGTCTCGATGATCCGTTTTCTTCGAATGCCGCCAATCATCGCCACACTGGCCGTGGGCTACATTGCACAGTCCGCGGCGACCGTTTACTCCCACGGCTCAACGGCAAAGCCCAGCCCTGTCCTGGCCAACTACGCCACCGCGCAGGTGCTCGGTATTCCCATAATGTCCATCACGTTCGTGCTTGTCTCGATCGCGGTGGGAGTTCTGCTGGTGCGATCGACCTTTGGGCGGTCCGTTCTCGCCTATGGCCAGAATGCTAGGGCGGCATGGCTCGCGGGTGTCAAGATCCAGAGAACGGTGACCCTATGCTACGTGATCAGCGGAGTACTCGCCGGGTTGGCCGGCGTCCTCATCTCCGCGTACGCGGGCGGCGCTGCGCTGGACATCGGGCTCCCTTATCAGTTGGGCTCCATTGCTGTGGTCGTGCTCGGGGGCTCCGCCATCGCCGGAGGCAAGGCCAATGTCCCAGGTATCTGGGGCGCGGCCCTGTTCCTCACGCTTGTCGTGAATATGCTGAACGCAATGCAAGTTGGAGCAGCCTGGAGAGACATTATCCAGGGACTGATCATCGTCGCGGTATTGGCCATAGCCGGAGGGGAGGGCGAGCGCTGAACCTCACAAACTGTCCATGGGGCTTACAGTTGCTGAGAAACAACTGTGCTACAATTAAGTTTCAGTGGCGGTCTAGAGATTGCACGCGGCGCAGACTGGCAGTAGGGCAGTGAGAGGTTTTGTGCCGGAATCCAGCAATAAGGTGGCAAGATGGATTCGTCTCCCCGTGTCCACATAGATTTGCCACGTGGTCCACTGCGGGCCAAGCGTACGGCTACCCTTAAGACCGTCGACAAGGCGCTGAATGCCGTTGACCTCCTGGCTGTCTTCGGTGGAAAAGTTGGAGTGCGGGAACTGGCCGAGTACCTCGGCACGGACAAAAGCTCCACCCACCGTTTGCTTACTACGCTGGAGCGACACGGTTACGTCGCCCAGGACTCGATCACGGGCAAATACCAGCTTGGGATGCGGGTCTTCGAGGTTGGCTCAGTGCTTCTGAACCAGATGAATCTCCGGGCCGTGGCCCACGTTCACCTTGAGCGGCTGGCCCGCGACACAAGGGAAGGCGCTCATCTGGCGGTGGAGAACGCGGACCAGTGCGCGTACGTCGACAAGATAGAAGGCGAGGATGCGCGCCCCACCTCATCTCAGCTTGGCTGGCGGCAGCCACTCCACTGTACCGCCCTCGGCAAGGTGCTCCTCGCTTATCTTCCCGATGGCCGAATGCAACGTATCCTTTCGGCGGAAGAACCGAAGCCTCTCACTCCATACACGGTCACTGATCCCGACCAGCTTAGGGCACAGCTGTCAGAGGTAAGGAGGACAGGTGTCGCACTCGACAATCAGGAGATCGAGGTAGGCCAGTTCTGTGTGGCGGCTCCTGTCTTTGGGGCAGACGGTCAGGTTGTCGCCGCCATCAGCATCGCCGGCCCGGTTGAGCGGTTCGGACCGGAACGGCTACCCCAACTTGTGCAGTCGGTTCGCCACTGCGCGGAGTCGATCTCCAGCGATCTGGCGCGGAGCTCGGGCCAGTCTCTCCCCGGACCGGCGGCGCGGCAGACCGGAACGGCTGCCTCCGCCGGCCGTGACTCCATCGATTCACCGGCATTCCCCAAAAATATCGATACAAACACGAAAAATAGTTCTTGTCTAGGGCGGAATCCGGTGCTATAATCCGGCTGTTCCACGGCGTGGGTGGAAGTTGATGCTCTCGACGGAGATGGCGCTCTGTGTGCGAACACTCTGCCCAGGCCCCCCATTTTGCCGAAGCGACCGCGGGGAATGCAGGTCCTCCGGTGCTCCTCCAGGGCTCTCGACAAGAAAGGCGTGACACTGGCCACTTCTCATTTGGCAGGAATGGATAATCGTAGCGGCTCGCACCCTCGCGAAGGGCGCGCGGCCGTGCCCTCCTTCTCTGTGCTTTTCGAGGTGCTGTGAAATGACTAGCAGTAACGGTCACGAGGATAAACGAGTAGGCGCCGTACTGGTCGTCGGCGGCGGTATCGGCGGGATGCAGGCGAGCCTCGACCTCGCCGAATCCGGCCTCAAGGTCTACATGGTTGAGGCGGCCGACTCCATTGGCGGCAAAATGGCCATGCTGGACAAGACCTTCCCCACCAACGACTGCGCTATGTGCACTATCTCCCCGAAACTCGTCGAGTGCGGCCGCCATCTCAACATCGAGATCATAACCGGCGCCACCGTCGACAAACTCGATGGACAGGCCGGCAACTTCGTGGCCACTGTTCGGCAGAAGCCTCGCTACGTCGACCTCGAAAAGTGCACCGGTTGCGGCGAGTGCGCGCTTCACTGCCCGGTCAAAGTGCCGGACACGTTCAACCTGGGCATGAACGATCGAAGGGCCATCTATAAGCTCTACCCGCAGGCCGTGCCCAACGCCTTCGCCATCGAGAAGAAGGGGCGCGCCCCCTGCAAGGACGCCTGTCCGGTCAGCCAGTCCGCTCAGGGCTACGTCGCATTGGTACGCGAGCAGCGCTACGACGACGCCTTCCGTGTCATCAAAGACCGCAACCCATTCCCAGGTATCTGCGGCCGCATCTGCAACCACCGCTGCGAGGATAACTGCAACCGCGGTCAGTACGACGAGGCGGTCTCGATTGCCGGCCTCAAGCGCTTCGTGGCCGACCAGTATTACAGCTCCGATCACGAACGCCCGGCCCGGTGCGAGCAGACCAAGGCCGAGAAGGTGGCGGTGGTTGGTTCCGGCCCCGCGGGCTTGACCGCCGCCCAGGATCTCGTACGGATGGGCTACGCGGTTTCCATCTTCGAGGCCCTTCCGGTGGCCGGTGGGATGATGCGGGTGGGCATTCCCTCCTACCGCTTGCCGAGGGAGTTGATCGAGCGCGAGGTGAGCGACATCGTCGATCTTGGGGTCGATCTCCGCCTCAACAGTCGTGTCGAGAGCGTGGACGATCTTTTCACTCAGGGATTCAGCTCGGTCTTCCTGGCTGTCGGAGCCCACGGCGGGAGGAAGCTGCCGATCCCAGGGGCCGACCATCCGCACGTGCTGCTGAATACCTCCTTCCTTCGAGATGCGGCACTCGGTACGCCTCCAAAACTGGGCAAGAAGGTGCTCGTGATCGGCGGCGGCAACGTGGCGATGGACTGCGCGCGCACCGCCCGCCGGCTCGGTCAGCCCGAAGTGCACCTGGCCTGCCTCGAATCAAGAGAGAAGATGCCGGCCCACGATTACGAGATCGCCGACGCCGAGGAAGAGGGCGTGGTGGTCCATCCGGCCCGCTCGTTCAAGTCGATCGACGTCCTGGATGGCGCGATCGTCGGCGTGCGGTGCGACCGTGTGGACTTCCGGGGCTTCGACAAGGACGGCCGGCTCGACATGGACGTCCTGCCCAACACCGAGCACCTGCTCGACTGCGACACGGTCATCTTCGCGATTGGTCAGGGGCCGGAGTTGGAAGCCTTCAGCGCGGCGGGGCTGGAGACGACACGACGGAGGACCCTGGTTGCCGACCCCGACACCCTCGCCACCAGCCGCGCCGGCGTCTTTGCCGGCGGAGATGCCGTCACTGGCACCACGTTCGTCGTGGAGGCCATCGCGGCCGGCCACAAGGCCGCCATCTCCATAGACCGCTATCTCCAGGGGCTCGACCTGAAGGTCGAGGCGGATACGCTGTCCGTCGTGAAGCTTGCCCGCGAGGAGATTGAAGAGAAGCTGGACGCTGGGGAAGCTTCCCGGGGCTCCCGCCATTCCATTCCTAAAGTTGCTGCCTCGCAGCGGTTCATCGGCGATGTCTTCAAGGAGGTGGACCTCGGCTTTACCGAGGAGATGGCCCTGGCAGAGGCGAACCGGTGCTTGAGCTGCGGCGTATGTTCCGAGTGCCTTGAGTGCGAGAGAGCCTGTCAGGCAGGGGCCGTCAACCACGCCGATAAGGAGAAGGTTCGGGAACTGGCAGTGGGCGCCGTCGTCCTGGCTGCCGGCTACCAGCTGTACGACGCTCACCTCTCCGCAGAGTACGGGCTTGGCCGCTTCCCCAACGTGTTGACCAACATGCAGTTCGAGCGGCTGCTCAGCGCCTCGGGTCCAACCTCGGGCGAGGTGGTGCGGCCGTCGGACAGCGGCCATCCCAGGCGGATAGCGTTCCTGCAGTGCGTCGGCTCCCGCGATCAGAACCACGAGTATTGCTCCTCTATATGTTGCATGTCCGCCGCCAAGGAGGCGATGCTGGCCAAGGAGCATGTGCCGGACGCCGACGTGCAGATCTTTATGATGGACGTGCGCGCCTTCAGCAAAGGCTACACTGCCTACTACGAGCGCGCCTCCAAGATGTACGATGTAGGCTTCACTCGCTGCCGCATCTCCTCCTTGAAAGAGAACCCGGCCAACCACAACCTGCGGGTCCGCTATCAGAACGAGAGCGGACAGATCCTGACCGAAGAGTTCGACATGGTGGTGCTGTCGGCCGGTATGGAGACCTCGCCCGAGGCCAAGCGGCTGGCGGATAACGTGGGCGTGCAGCTCACCCCGCAAGGTTTCTGCCAGGTGGCGCCATTCAAGCCGCTGGAGACCACCCGAGATGGTGTGTTCGTCTGCGGTCCGTTCGCCGAGCCAAAGGACATCCCAGAAACGGTGGTGGAAGCGAGCGGTGCCGCGGCCAAGGCTATGGCACTGCTGTCGGACGTTCGCGGCACCGAGGTTCGCGAGAAGGAGTACCCCTCCGAGCGCGACGTGACCGGCGAGGATCCGCGCGTCGGCGTCTTCATCTGCCACTGCGGCTCCAACATCGCGGGAGTGGTGGATGTGGAGGGTGTAGTCCAGTACGCCGAGAAGCTTCCTAACGTGGTTCACGCCGAGCGCAACCTCTATACCTGCTCCCAGGATACTCAGCGGAACATCGCGGACAAGATCCGCGACCTCGGCCTGAACCGGGTGATCGTAGCCTCGTGCACGCCTCGTACGCACGAGCCGCTCTTCCAAGAAACACTGCGGGAGGCGGGGATCAACCCCTACCTCTTCGAGATGGCGAACATACGCGACCAGGACTCCTGGGTCCACCGCGATAACAAGACGGCCGCGAGCAAGAAGGCGAAGGACCTGGTGCGGATGGCCGTGGCCCGGGCCTCTCTCCTGGAGCCTCTGCAGAAGGAAACTCTGGGGGTAAAGGCGAAGGCGATGGTGCTGGGTGGCGGAGTGGCGGGTATGACCGCGGCCCTCGCCATCGCGGACCAGGGCTTCGACGTGGCGCTGGTGGAGAAGAAGGGCGAGCTGGGCGGCAACATGCGCCGTCTCCGGTTCAGCACCCTCGGCAAGGATCCGCAGGCGTTCCTGAACTCCTTGATCGCCAAGGTCGAGTCGCACGATCGGATCCAGGTCCTGAAGCATGCCCATGTGATTCGACACGGTGGTTTCGTGGGCAACTTCAAGACGGTCGTCAAGATCGAGAGCCAGGACGAGGATCCTCGTAGGGATGGGGACGGCCTCACCCGCCTGCTCTCCGAGATTGGAATCACGAACGGAG
>JAJYKO010000097.1 GCA_021788565.1 Chloroflexota bacterium | reverse complement strand
TCGAGACGGGCGACGGGGTGAGCGGGAGAATGGGGGACGGGACGAGTGGGAGACGGCGAGACGGAGCAACTCCCTCTCCCTCTGGGAGACTAAGCAACCCCCTCTCCCTCTGGGAGAGGGTTGGGGTGAGGGAAAGAAACCGAGGAAATCCCGATATCGGATAGGGAGTTAAGGCATGGAAATCGACGAGCGACCGGTGTACGTCGACACCGACGTCCTGGTCCTGGGTGGCGGAGCCGCCGGCGTCAACGCCGCCATCGGGGCCAAGGAGGCGAACCCCAACGTACGCGTCACCATCGTGGAGAAAGCCGGCAACATCGAACGGAGCGGTAACACATCCGCGGGCGTCGACCACAACATGGGGATCATGGAAGAGGGCGAGTACTGGGACACCCCGGAGGGCGTTCTCAAGAACCTCCCAGAGATCACCGACGACATGACCCCCATCGTCACCGCCCGGACCTTCGTCCACGAGAACAGGCAGAGAATCCTGGCCATGGAGAAGCTGGGCATGCCCTATCTCCATGACCCGAAGACCGGCCGCTACGTCCGCACGCCGGGTTTTGGCCTCACCGGCTCTCACTGGATCCACCTGGAGGGCTTCAACTGGAAGCCAATCCTGGCCAAGGAGGCCCGCAGGCTCGGCGCGGAAGTGCAGCAGCGCGTCATGACCACCAACCTCCTCGTCGACGGCGGGAAGGTTATCGGGGCCATGGGCTTCCACGTGCGCACGGGTCGCTTTTTCGTCTTCACGGCCAAGCAGGTAGTCCTCACGATGGGCGACGTGGTTCGCTACGGCACCGCGCCCTCAGGTTCGCCCTTCGACACCTGGCACTGCCCGGCCAACACCGGTGACGGGCAGGCGGCCGCCTTCCGCGCAGGGGCCGAGCTGGCCAACATGGAGTTTGGAATCACCACCCTGATACCGGGCGTCTTTGGCGCGGCTGGAATGAACGCGTTCTTCGGACAGGGCGGGAGGTTGATCAACTCCAAGGGTGAGGAGTTCATGCTGAAGTATCACCCAAGGGGCAACAAGGCTAACCGCTTCCAGGTCGCCAAGGGGGTCTATCAGGAGACCATCGAAGGGCGAGGGCCGGTTTACCTGGACGTCAGCCATCTGCCCGGGCCAGACGTGGACCACCTGATCCGTTTGATCACCGCCGACAAGCCGACCTACCCCGAGTGGTTCGAGCAGAAGAAGCTGGACATCAGCAAGGAGCCCATGGAGATCAGCATCTCCGCCATGAACTCCTGCGGCGCGGTGGGTCCGGCGGACGGCGCGGTTGTGGATGCGGATGGCGCGGCGTCCCTGCCTGGCCTCTTCGCGGCCGGCGATAGCTCCTGGTTCATGCTCTCGACTTCAGGCGCGTCGACCATGGGCTACCATGCCGGCAAGGTAGCGGCGCAGCGCTGCAAGGCAACAGAGCGGATAGTGCCGGACGAGAAGGTTATCAAAGCGGAGCGCGAGCGGATTCTTGCACCGCTGCAGGACCGCAAACGATATTACGAATTGCCTCCCAAGGTGTTTGAGGACCGCATCCGACAGCTCATGGCGACTTACGTCGGGTTCGCCCGCAATGAGGATGGCCTTAGGCTGGGTGTGCAGAAGCTGGAGGACCTGAGGGAGTGGATACCCAACCTGAGGGCCCGCAATTTCCACGAGCTACTCAGGGCCAACGAGGCGGTGAACCTGCTTGACTCCTGCCGGCTGATTGCGAGGGCTGCCCTGGAGAGGAAGGAGACCCGCCTGGGCCTCTACCACAACCGCACCGACTATCCGAAGAAGGACGACGTCAACTTCAAGAAGTTCATTATCCTGAAGCGGGCGGGAGACGGCATCGACGTCTCATTCCGGCCCGTGGACGAGGTGTAATCATGCCCCCAGTCTTCGACCGAGAGAAGTGCAACGGCTGCGGCGTCTGCGACGTGAATTGCCCCGTGGACGTCATCGAAATGGATCGGGAGGGGAAGGCGACCTGCCCCTATCCCGAGGAGTGCTGGCACTGCGGGGTGTGCCGCATGGACTGCCCGGAGGAAGCCGTCCGCATCGTCTTCACCCCTCCGTACCTGTAGCAAGGTAGCCTATCGGTGAGACAAGGCTACGACACGATCGCGATTGTGGGCAACGGGGTGGCTGGCGCGGAGTGCATCAGGGCGCTCCGAGAAAACGGCCATTGCGGGGCCATTCATGTCTTCACCGACAGCACGTGGCCCATCTACAACCCCATGCTCACGACCTACTACGTGGCCGGCAAGATCGGCTTCGACGGGCTCTTCCCGTACGGGGATAACGAGGCGTTTTGCCGGAAGTACGAGGTCGATCTCCACCCGGGCTCGTCGGTGGTGGCTCTGGATTCCGCGAAGAGGATACTGGCCAACCGAGCGGGACTCGAGCTCAAGTACGATCGCTGCCTGATAGCGACCGGGGCGTCTCCTATACTGCCACGCATCGAGGGCATGCGCTCCGACAGGGTGTTCACGATGCGGACCGTCGAGGATGCCGTTCGGCTCAAGAAGGTCATGGGGGAAAGGCCGAAGAGAGCGCTGGTGGTCGGCGCATCGATGGTCGGGATCAAGCTGGTCGAGCTATTTCACACCGCGGGGATGCAGGTGTGCCTGGCGGACCTCGCCTGGCACGTCTTTCCCCTCGCCGCCCACCCGGAGTGTGCCCAGCTGATCGAAGGCCGTCTGGTGGAAATGGGTGTGCGTCTACGGCTCGGGGCAGGCATCCAGAGAGTCGAGGAGACCCCCGGGGGCGTGCAAGCCCATTTCGCCGACGGCGGTGAGAGCGAAGAGGCCGATCTCGTGGTGATGAGTATAGGGGTACGCGCGAACACCAGCTTCTTCGACCGGACGCAGGTGGAGGTCAGGCAGGGGATACTGGTAGACGAGCAGATGCGGACGAGTGCGGACGGGCTCTACGCCGCGGGCGATGTGGCTCAAGGGAAGGAACTACTTTCCGGAGGGCAGCAGATAATCGGCCTGTGGGCGAACGCTCGCTACCAGGGCCGTGCCGCCGGAAGGAACATGGCAGGGGCAAGGGACGTCTTCCCCGGGAGCATCCCCCACAATATAACCCACTTCATGGGGATGGACTTCGTGGGGATCGGGAACGTGCGCGACTACGACCATATGGATGTAGAATCCGACGGGAAGGGGTTCGTTCAACTGTTCTGGAAGGATGGGCGGCTCGTGGGGGCTAACCTCCTGGATAGCTGTGAGGAGGCGGGCACCGTCAAGAGCGCCCTGATCAAGGGGACGATGCAGGGCGAGCTTGGTCCATCGGGTTCGTTAGCAATGATGCGGAGGGCCGCGTGGGTCCCCGCTTTCGTAGGGATGACGGGTAGGGGACGGGGATGGCAGGTAGCGGGTACAGTATCGGTTGAGCCCATTCGAGGGCTTGGTGGAGGTCAGGAAACACGATGGATGTGCAGACCCTGTTGAGAGGGAAGGTCGCCGGCCCCGAGACCGGCATCGAGATCAGGAAGTCCATCTGCGCGATATGCGATCCCACAACGCAGTGCGGGTTGGACCTCTACGTGAAGGACGGGCGGATCATCAAGGTCGAGGGCAGCAAGGAGAACCCGTACAGCGAGGGGACGCTCTGTTCCAAGGGGGCCTCCCAGCGGCAGTACGTCTACAGCGAGGACCGGCTGAAGACACCCCTGAGGAGGACCGGTCCAAGGGGCACGGGGAGACTGGAAGAGGTGTCGTGGGACGAGGCCTTTGACACCATCGCAGACAGGCTCAACGCCACTAAGAGGGAATACGGCCCCCAGAGCGTCGCCTTCTTCGCAGGCTACACCAAGTACTTCAGGCCCTACCTCAAGCGCCTGGCCCACTCTTTCGGCTCGCCCAACTACCTGACCGAGTCGAGCGTCTGCTCCACGGCCACAAACGTCGCCCAGCAGCTAGTCTTCGGGGTGCCCGGCAGGCAGGACATACCGAATGCCGCCTGCCTGCTGGTCTGGAGCGCCAATCCGTTCTACACCAACCCTGGCAACGCCAGAGCCATCCTGAGGGGCAGGGACAGGGGGATGAAGCTGATCGTCGTGGACCCCCGGGAGACCCCGACGACAGCTCACGCCGACATTCACCTACAGCTGAGGCCGGGCACCGACGGAGCGCTGGCGCTGGCGCTGGCCCAGGTGATCATCGACGAGAACCTCTACGACCAAGCCTTCGTGGCCGACCGTACCCACGGATTCGAAGAGTTCAGGGAGTACGTTCGGCTCTTCACACCTGAGAGGGGCGAGGAACTGACGGGTGTGCCCGCCGACCAGATCAGGCAGGCGGCTCGGATGTACGCCTCCGTGAAGCCAGCTGCCATCCTGCCGAGCGCGGCGCCGGTGGTGCACAACACCAACGGGGTGCAGAACTACCGGGCGGTCTTCTCCCTGGTGGGGCTCACCGGCAACTACGACGTCAGGGGCGGCAACCTCGTCCAGCCCCCCAGCTTCGCCGGCATGCCCGGGCTGTTCCCGAGCAGGGAACGGGAGTTCACACAGTCCCGGCCCTGGAGCGAGATGGCTCCCAGAGTGGGTGCGGAGCGATTCCCCGTCTGGACCGACCTGATCGACGAGGCCCAAGCGATGCAGCTGCCCGACCAGATCCGCTCGGGCGAGCCCTACCCGATCAAGGCGGTGCTCGGCTTTGGACTCAACTACCGGATGTGGCCCGACTCCAAGGGCTTGCTGGAGAGCCTGGATGAATTGGATTTCTTCGT
Source organism: Chloroflexota bacterium (assembly GCA_021788565.1). The sequence goes on along the minus strand of JAJYKO010000097.1, from coordinate 6,456 downwards.
CAACGTGGATCCCTTCATGACCGAGACGTGCGCTCACGCGGACATCGTGCTCCCTGCCTGCACATCCGTGGAGCGGAGCGAGCTTCGCTGCTACGACATGGGCTACGTGATCTTCACCCAGCCCGTTATCCCGCCGCTCTACCAGTCCCGCTCCGACGTGGACATGATCTACGAACTGGCGGCGAGGCTTGGTCTGGACGACCCCCTCCTGAAGGCGGGATACGAGGCCAGCGTAGACTGGATCCTCGAGCCGAGCGGGATGACGGTGGCGCAGCTGAAAGAGCACCCAGGGGGGATGTTCGTCCCCAACCCCGTGAGGGCGCTCGAGAAAAGGTACTTAAAGGCCGGGTTTAGGACGCCCTCCGGGAAGCTGGAATTCAGGTCTGGGATACTCGAGAAGTACGATGGGAGGAGAGGCCTCGACGCCCTGCCCGTCTACGCCCCCCCGAAGTACAGCAGGGAGGCCGCCCCCGAGATGGCCAAGGAGTACCCATTCATCCTGAACACCGGCTCGCGGCTGCCGATGTTCGCCCACAGCCGCACCTTCCGCCTCTCGTGGACCAGCAGCCTGAGGCCAAACCATCCCTCGGCGGACGTGAACCCCACGGACGCGGCTCGGCTGGGCATCAAGCAGGACGAGGAGATCCGCATATCCACGCCCAAGGGTGCCATAGTGGTGAGGGCGAACCTGACCCAGATGGTCCAGGAGGGCGTCGTCCACATGTACCACGCGCATCCTGAGGCCGACGTCAACCTTCTCTTCGATGGCGACTACCTCGATCCCATCTCTGGCTTTCCTGGGTTCAAGTCCGCTCTCTGCAAGGTCGAGAGGGTCGAAGAAGGGGGATGAGGTCGATGGGAAAGACAATCTACCTGGACATAGACACTTGTAGCGGCTGCGGCGCCTGCGTCGTGGCCTGCATGGATCAGAACGACATCTACCCCGAGAAGGGCCAGCCGGCCTTGAGAAGGATCTACAGGGTTGAGGAGAGTGAGTCTCCCAACGCAGAGATTCTCTACGCGTCCCTGGCCTGCATGCACTGCGAGGACAGCCCCTGCGCGATGGCGTGCCCCACCGGGGCCATAGCCAGGGACGGCATGAGCGGGGCGGTGCTGGTGGACGGCGATCTGTGCATCGGGTGTCATAGCTGCGCTCTGGCATGCCCCTTCGGTGTGCCCCGCTACGACGGCGAGGGGAAGATGCAGAAGTGCAGGCTGTGCGCGGAAAGGGTCGAAGTGGGACTCCAGCCAGCGTGCGTGCGAGTGTGCCCGACCGGAGCCCTCAAGTTTGGACCCGCTAACCAGGTGCTCGGGGAGAAGGAGGCGAGGTTCGCGGGCCACGTGGTGCGTGCCGCCCACCGAGGGGCGCGCTGACGAAGTGGACCGGGCGGGGACTGGGTGGAGGACTTCCGCCGGGCGGGTCCATCGGGCCTCGCCTTCGAGCAGACGGGCGGCCCCGCCCTGAATGGGGAGGAACAGGCCGAGCTGAAGGCTGCGATCCAGGCACCGCCCAGGGAAGCCGGGATCGAGCTTTCCAACCTCGATTACTACTGTGCTATCCGCGGATGACCGCCTGGAGGAGTCAAATGGCTAATGCGTTGCGTCTAGGGGAGCTCACGCGCGAGGAGGTGCGGGCACTGGCCCCGAACGCCACCGTTGTTCTTCCCACCGCCTCGACGGAACAGCACGGTCCCCATCTGCCGCTGAACACCGATACTCTGCTTGGAGAGGCGGTGGCCATGAGGGCGGCGGAGTTGGCCTCGGCGGAGGTGCCGGTGGTCGTAGCGCCCGTGCTCAGCGTCGGGATCTCCGGTCACCACCTCTTCTCCTGCGCCCTCTCGTTCAGGAGTAGCACGTACATCGCCATGTTGAATGACCTGGCCGACAGCCTGGTGGCCAGCGGTTTCAAGCGACTTTTTATCCTCAACTCCCATGGAGGAAACGACGAGTGCGTGAAGCTGCTGGCAAAAGACTTGGTGCTTCGCCACGAGGTGGCCGTGGCTGCCGGTTCGTACTGGGAACTGGCGGCATCGGCGATCCTCGATGCGGGCGGGGAGCAGGTGGGTCGATTGCCGGGTCACTCGGGCGGCTTCGAGACCTCGTTGGTGATGGCAGTGGCACCGCAGTTGGTGCGTAAAGATAGGATTCCCGCGGTCGACCCCGAGCCACCGGCCATGTTCGCTAGGGGTATTGCGAAGGGGCTTGTGGCGCAGAAATACGGCGAATGGGCCCGGATCGGGGGCTATACCGAGGCATCTTCCAAGGCCTCACCAGAGGCAGGGAAGATCATTCTGGAGGCGATAAGCGGGGCCGTGGCAAGCGCCATCGTGGCTTTCCACCGAGCATCCGATAGCTAGCGGCAGTAGCGCGCCTGGGGAATCGCGCGGGCAACGCACCGGGAGGTTTTGGAATGGGTTTGGACCTCATATTCCGCGGGGCCATGGTTTACGACGGGGCCGGCGCGCCCGCGATTCAGACGGACGTAGCCATCAAGGATGGGCGAATCGTGGCAATGGGCGATCAAGTGACCGGCGAGATCGCCGGCCGCGTGGTGGACGCCGGCGGGCTCGCGCTGGCGCCTGGCTTCATCGACATGCACTCCCATTCCGATCTCACCCTCCCGGCCTTTCCGGTTGCCCCCAACTCCGTGACACGTGGCGTCACGACAGAGGTGGTCGGCAACTGCAGCTTCTCGGCGGCGCCAGTTTCGACAGACCCTGCCCTGGCTGCACAGCTACGCGGTTTCGTCAGCGGGTTTGGTCCGGACCTCGACTGGAGTTGGAGCAGCTTCGATTCTTACCTGCGCAGGCTGGACTCGGTGCGGCCGGCCGTCAATATTGTGCCGCTGGTCGGACACGGTGCTCTTCGTATCGCGGCGATGGGGATGGAGGATCGCAAGGCAAGCCTGGCAGAGCAGGACGCGATGAGGGCGGAGCTGTCCGAGGCGCTGAAGGCCGGTGCATGGGGCATGAGTAGCGGCCTGGCGTACGTGCCTGGCATCTTCGCGGATGTGGACGAGCTCGCCTACGTAGGCGCTCCCCTCAAATCGGTCGACGGCCTGTACGCGACTCATATGCGCGACGAAGGCGACGCCCTCTTGCCGGGGATCGACGAGGCGCTGGCAGTGGGGGAGCGGCTGAACGTTCGGGTTCAGATTTCGCATCTGAAGGTCGTGGGGCATCAGAACCACGGTCGGGCGAAGGACGCCCTGGAACGAATCGCGGAAGCGCGGGATGGCGGATTGCGGCTCTGGTGTGATGCCTATCCTTACACGGCCGGAAGCACCTACCTGAGCCAGTTGCTGCCCGCGTGGGCCCTCGAAGGTGGAGTAGAGGCGATGATCGCCCGACTCCGATCACCGGAAACCAGGGCTCGCATCCGAACAGAGATCGAGGACGGACTGCCCGGATGGCACGGCCGGCTGAAGGCGGCAGGAGGCTGGCACAACGTAATGATAGCTAACGTTGCGCACCCGGAGTTGCGGTGGGCAGAAGGGAGGCGGATCCTGGAGATGGCTCAGTCGAGAGAAGTCGAGCCCTCGGACCTGGCGCTCGACCTGTTGATCCAGGATCGCGGTGCTACGGTGATGATCCTCTTCCTGATGGACGAGGACGATGTTCGCACGATTCTGAAGGACCCGGCATGCGCCATCGGCTCCGATCAATTGGGTGTCACCAGCGCGGAGAAGCGAGTCCACCCTCGTGCTTACGGTACCTCCGCCCGAATCCTCGGCTGGGCGGCGCGAGATGCCGCCATCCTGTCGCTGGAGGAGGCCGTACGAAAGATGTCGGGTTTGCCGGCAGAGATCCTGGGGCTCTCTAACCGTGGGCGGATAGCCCCTGGTATGGTGGCGGATCTCGTTGCCTTCGATCCGATGAGCGTGCGCGACGAGGCGACTTACGAGCAGCCCACGCGGCTTGCCCGCGGCTTCGAGTATGTCTTGCTTGACGGGAAATTCGCCATCGATAGGGGCGTTCAGGTCGACCTGCATCGTGGACGGGTGTTGCGCCGGCAGGACAATAGGGCACACATAGCTGCCGGATAGCCAGAACCGAGTAGCTTGTACTCTAAAATCGGTGCACCATCAGGGCACTCAGGACGCTGAGGCCAGTGTTCAAGTCCACTCGACCGACCACATGGTGCAGGGAGCGTTGGGAGGCGCGGGCTTCGCAGTGATCAGCATCAAAGCCGCGGCTCGACGCGCCCTCTCAGGTCATCACGCGGCCTTCAGCCCCGCCGCGTCGAGCCTCTTCACGAAGGTCGGCCGGCCGGCGTACTTCTGCCGAAGCCGAGCCAGGCGCGCGTTGAACTCCTCGATCCGTCGAGTCCTGCCAGCCAGGTCGTGAAGGTCCTGCACCAGCCGTGTCGCCTGGTCGTACTCCCTCGCCAGCCTCTTATCCACCAGGGCGTCCACCGTCAGCCACAGCTCTCCCTCGCGGCCGACGAGACCGTCCAGGTACCTGGCCCTGGCAGCTGCCCTTTCTCGTTCGACTCGCGCACGCTCCTCGGCCGCGAGCCTCTCCTCCTCGGCCCGCCGCTTCCTGGCATGCTCCTTGGCCGCAGCCAGTAGTTCCGCCACCATACGCTTACCCTCTGGAGGTCCGCCCGCTAGCGATGGACCGCTCGACCTGCGGAAGCGCTGGAGTAGCTCGGCACCAGCGAAACTCCAGGATCGCGAAGCCGTCCTTGAAGCGCACGTCCATCCACTCACACGCACAGTACGATGCCGTCGTCTCGCGGTCGAGCAGCCGCTCGGGCAAGCGCAGCATGAACACGCGCGTTCCCCAGTTGGCGACGTACACGTGGGCGTCAAAGTACTTCTCCATTAGCGCTTCTGGGCGGCCTCGGAAATCGCCGTAGTTGTAGCTGTTCTGGAAGCGGGTGGACGTAATGGTGGCACGGGTGGAGAGCGCGCGCAACTCGGCCATCTGCTCCTTGGAAAGCGGTCGGTCGATCGCCAGGAACTCGTAGTACTGGTACTCGCTCACGATACCCTCCTCTTCGGGTTCGGAAGGTATGGGATGAGACCTTTTCGCAGCGCCTCCTCCTGAGCCCCCCGCGGCGCGTACCGGATGTCCACGAGCACACCATTGACGGAGAGCATCCAGACATAAGGGTTCTCGTCTATCAGGCTGGGCAGGCACCAGTGGGGATCGAACTGGTACGTGCCGAACATGTCGGAGATGCTTCTCGCCCTAGCCGAGCCGGTGCTCTTGCTCACTCCAAACCGTTTGCAGAGCTCGTCGGCTCTCATGTGGGGTGTCTGGCCCTTATCCCAGAGGAAGTTGACGCTCCCCAGGGCATACACGATGCCGCATGCCCATACCTCCGGCTTGCCCTGAGCCAGGGGCGAGGGGCGCTTGCGGGCCAGTGCCGCGGCCAGCTTTCGGCTGAGTTCTGCGTACTCCTCGTTCAGATGCTCTCGGCAGAAGGCATCGGTGACTGCCACGACCGCGTCGAAGACCGGGCGCATGGCCCTGGGGACAGACTCGCCCCTCTCAGCGGGAACGACCCGCGAGCTGGACTTCACGGTCTGGCTGGGCTTCCTCTTTCGCGTGCCCGAATCGCCGCCGGTCGCCTTCCTTCCCGAAAGCAGGTCATCCTCCTCAGCCAGCATCCGAGCGACCTTGTCCCTGATCGAGGGGTCGGGATCGGAGGCAGCCTTCTTCGCCAGGCGATAGTGCTTCTTCAAGCGGGCAACGTAGGCACGGTCGGTGAGTACGCCCTCGACGAGATCGAGGAGCGCCTTGGCATAGCGGCTCTGGGGGTTGATGGGATCGAGCTCGGGTCCGGCAAACTCGTCGTCGGAGTCGAAGCCGTAGCCGATCGACGCCAGGAAGCCCCCGTTCCCTCTCTCCGTCTCCCGGAGAGAGGCGACGTTCAACATGACGCGGCGGCAATCGCACTTTGGATCCAGGCAGTAGGACTCGAAGATAGCATACTCGTCGTCGGGCAGGGCTGGGTCGCCCCTCGTTCGGACGCTTCGAGTCTCAGCCAGAGCCAGTTCCGGATAGATTTCGGCAAGCAGAGTCATGTACATAGTGTTCCAGCCTTCTCGTGTGACCTCGAGATCATCGACGGGATATCTAACGAGAATCCTGCAAGATGTCAGCCAGGAATTGCCTGTTCTAGAATGGCCACCCTGTTCGCCTTGCCTCTCTGCCTGAAGATGGTACAATGACGGCAAATGACATATCAGCACGGCAATGGCACGTAATTCCAGAGGTGGCGCATGACCCGAATCAGGACAAAGATAGCCGAAGGCGGCAGAATAGTGATCCCGGCCGAGTTCCGTAGAGCGCTCGGCCTGGACGTGGGGGACGAGGTGATCCTCGATCTTGGGGAGGGCCAACTCACGCTGTTGACTCCACAGCAGGCTGTGAAGCGAGCGCAAGAACTGGTGCGGCAATACGTCCCCGAGAATCGGCGGCTGGCAGACGAGCTGATCGAGGAACG
>JAJYKO010000096.1 GCA_021788565.1 Chloroflexota bacterium | reverse complement strand
GCAAATTCCACCACCCGATGGTCCAGCAGCGGGGCTCTGGTTTCCAGGCTCACCCCCATGCTGGCGCGATCGACCTTGACCAGGATGTCGTCCGGCAGGTATGCGATGCCATCCAGGTACATCATCCGATCATCCAGACCCGGGAGCTTTGCCCAACGAGAGGGATCGATATGGGCAGTGGGGGGATCCGAGGCCCCCAGGACGACCAAGGCAGGATCCTTCCAGTGGCAGAACAGCCGCGAGTAGAACGCCTCGGCGCTATCGTTCGCCAGGAGGTCAGACATCCGGCGCAACGCGCTCCCGATGGGGTCGCTGTTCACATATCGCCTGGGTTGTGAAGACAGCCGCCGAAGCGCAACTTCCAGTGGACGAGCTGGAAAGGCGGCAAGTGCTCCGGCGAGAATTCGGCGATTGGCCGCTCCCATCCACTCGATCTTTCCCCACAGGCTTCGGGCCCTGAAGTACCGCGAATAACCAAAGAAGAGCTCGTCTCCTCCGTCGCCCGAGAGACTGACGGTTACGTGTCGCCTGGCCATTTCAGACACCAGGAACGTAGGGATCTGGGAAGAGTCGGAGAAAGGCTCATCGAAAAGATCGGACAGGCGCGGAATTACGTCGAGCGCCTGCTGCGGAGTCACGTAGAGTTCCGTGTGGTCCGTTCCGAGGTGCTGCGCAACGGCCCTGGCGTCTTCCGCCTCGTTATGGCTTGGTTCCCAGAACCCAATGGTGAAGGTCTTAACCGGTCGCCCGCTCTGGGCCTGCATGAGGGCAACTATCACCGACGAGTCTATGCCACCAGAGAGAAAGGCCCCCAACGGTACATCTGCCACCATTCTGGATCGGATGGCGTCCCGTAGCAGAACGTCCAACTCCTTCGTGGCGTCCTCCATGGAACCGGTAAAGGGTTCGGCCACGCCCCTCTCGGCCACGTCCCTGAGGGACCAGTAAGGTACCGGACCGTGGACGGCGCCCGACCTGGATCCGTCCACCTTCAGTATGCTGCCCGGTGGAAGCTTGGAGACGCCCTGGTAGATGGAATAGGGCGTTGGAACATAGTTGTGGCGCAGGAGAAGGGCCAATGCGCCCCTATCGATCTCCGGCCTGAAGGCGGGGTGGGCTCGCAGAGCCTTGAGCTCGGATCCGAACAGGAAGACGTCGCCCATCCAACCGTAGTAGAGCGGCTTCTTGCCCAGGCGGTCTCGAACTAGATAGAGGAGGCGCTCCTGTCTATCCCACAGGGCAAACGCGAACATCCCGTCGAAATTCTCGACGGCGGCCTGGACTCCCCGGCGGCTGATCGCTGCCAGCATCACCTCCGTGTCAGAGTGTCCCCTCCAGTGGCTTGCGGGTTCGCTGAGCTCGGCCTCCAACTCCCTTCGAAGATCGAGATAGTTGTAGATCTCGCCGTTGAAACTGATGACATAACGGCCATCGGCGGAGTGCATCGGCTGATGACCCTCCGGGGAGAGATCGACTATGGAGAGCCGCCGGTGCCCCAGGGCTATGCCGCTGCTGGCATCCACCCAGACGCCGCCGTCGTCCGGACCGCGGTGGCGAAGCGTGTCGGCCATGACCGTAGCCGCTGCCGCCATTTCGTCGCTGTTTGCACGCCGGGAGGCATCTAGGAAGCCGGTGATTCCACACATCAGGCTGCGAGCTCCATGTACAGCCGCTCGTATCTGTCTACGATGGCAGGAAGGCTGAAGTTCTGCTCCACACGGGCGCGGGCCGCTAGGCCAAGGCGTTGCCTGTCGGGCGGACTCATCTCCAGCACCTCTGTGCATGCGTCGGCCAGGGCCAGTGAATTCCTCGACGGCACTATTCTGCCGGTATCGCCGACGATCCAGGCCGAGTCCCCCACATCCGTCACCACGCAGGGAACGCCGCAGGCCATTGCCTCGCCCATCACATTTGGGAACCCTTCGCCGACCGAGGATGACACGAGGACGTCCAGGGCCGCCATGAGGCGCGGGATGTCCGCACGCAGCCCCAACAGGTGCCAGCGATCGTGAGCCCCAGTGGAGGCAATCCACCCTGCTAGCTCGAGGTTGTCCCACGTCACTCTCTGGCCGCACAGCAGGTAGTGGACATTGGGCAGGCGCACGCTGAGGTAACCCGCGGCCGCGACGAAGCCACGATGATCCTTTTCCGGATGGAAGCGGCCAATCAGCCCGACGAGCGGCGTTTTCTCTGGAATGGCCAGTTCGGCGCGCACCGAGGCTCGCGCCGAACGATCTGGGCGGAAGGTGTCCAGGTCGAACCCATTCGGAATGACTGTCATCTTGTTCTCCGAGTATCCAATCGCAACGTGTGAGCGCTTCGAAGCCTCGGAGCAGCTAACGATTCGTGACGGTAGCCATCGGGACGTCACGGCACACGCCCTTGCCATCCGAATGGTCCCGGCCTTGTTGCTTTTAGGGTCGAGGTTGGTGTGCCGAACGTTCCACAATGTCGGGATGCCTCCTGCCAACCTGGCTGCAAGACCCCCGAGCAGGTCGGCGTGATACATCCACGTTTGCAGTAGCCGGGGCCGATCCTGCCGGAGCCATCTGGTCAGCCGCAACAGCGCCAGAGGGTCGGGCAATCCGGCTCTCATCCCGAGCCCTCGGACCGGGATACCCAGCTTCTGGATCTCCGTTCCAATGACTCCGACGTCCGTGAGGGAAACCACCTGCACGTCGAAGCGCGAGGAATCTCGGCGCGTCAGCAGCTTCTGGAGCATTCTTTCGGCGCCGCCGACATCGAGGTCGGTAATCAGATGCGTCAACTTGATCATGGCAGCCTTGTGAGTGCCTCGACGGTTCTCCGCGCCAGGAGATCACGCCCAAACTTGTCGACGATGCGGGTGCGAGCCTTCTCGCCCAGCATGCTGCGTTGGCTCTCTGGAAGGTCGAGCAGCATCTTCCACGCTTCCACCAAACGAAGAGGGTCACCCGGCGTCACCACAATTCCGGTCTCCCCCACTACCCTTCGCGAATCGCCCACGTCCGTCACCACGCAGGGAGTCCCGCAGGCCATCGCCTCGCCGACGACGTTGGGGAAGCCCTCGCCAAAAGAAGAGGAGGACGTGAGTACGTCGAGGGCATTGTACACGGAAGCCATGTCCGAGCGCGCTCCGGTCCACAGCAGCCGGTTCTTCAGCCCCAGCGAGTCTCCCAGCGCCTGAAGCTGCGCCCTGTATACAGCTGGGCCGTCTCCCACACAAACGAAGCGAATGCTCGCGCGCTCTCGCGACAGCATGGACGCGGCCCGCAGGAAGGTGTCGTGATCCTTGCGAGGGTCCAGTCTTCCCACGAGGCCTATCACTGACTCGCTCTCAGCGATGCCCCATTCGGCGCGTAGCTTCTTCCCCGCTCCCGGATTGGGGTGAAAGCGTTCGGTGTCGATCCCATTGGGCACGACGATAGTCTTCCTGGCGGGGAATCCTTGCGATACGTAAAACTCCTTGCCGGCTTCCGAGTTGGCGATGATCAGGTCGGGAAATCGGGAGAGGAGCCGCTCCAGGACAAAGGTGAGGCGCGTGAGCCAGTCGTACCGCTTCAGGTCTTTGTAGGACGCCCGCACACCCCATACCACTCGGGTCTTCTTAAGGAAGGGCTTCATAACGACGCAAAGGAGATTGGGGATCCCTAGGTAGCCGTGTAGCACGTCAGGCTGCAGACTGCGTACTGCCTTTATGAGCATCACGAAGAAGGGGATCACATCCCAGCGGCCGCCCTTGTTTAGACTGAGCAACCGGATATCAGGGATCGCTGCCATTTCTGGGCTCAACTGTCCTCCGCCATAGAACGTCAATACTGTGATTGAGCAAACGGATTTGTCCAACTCTTTCACCAACTCGATCACCTGGCGCTGCGCACCCCCGACGTTGAGTTGGCGAATTAGGAAACAGACGCGAATCACAGTTCCTCACCGGGCGATCGGTGTCGCAAGCCTCTTCGTCCACGCAGGGCCCAGAGATACGCAGAAGCGAAGAAGGTGTCATACCAGCCTCGTTGCCGCCGTCCGTAGGACGCGACAGCCTCGTGGATGCTTGTGATAGCAGGCCCGTAATCCTGGACGTGCTTGCGGAAAGCGTCGAGATTCCTCTGGCTCCAGGGGTTGTGGTGGAAACAAACAGTCCAAACACCAATAGGGAGGGGCCGGAAACGCCAGAGTTGCTGCGGGATCCAGATGGTGCCGTGGGAGTCCAAATGAGGGAAGAGCGAAAAACCGTCGCTCACTAGCCTCACAGAAAGGGAGCTCAAGATCTCGATGGTTTCTTCGTCGAAGGAGTGGGCAGGGGCGACCCAGATCTGGGACTCTACGCCCTCGCCCCTGAAGATCTCCACGGCTCTCTTCAGCTTCCTCTCTTGTTCCTCGAACGGGAGACCCGCAAACTCGCTTCGGCCGTTCAATCCTATAGTTCCGGCCTTGCGAGACACGTAGATGTGCTGATACCCGTGAAGCCCGACGGTCCATCCGCGGGACTGCCACTGCCTCACTCGATCCCAGAAACGTGGGTTGGCGGCTTCGTAGTGTAGCTTAGGGTCCTTATTGTCCGGCACCACCGCTAGGATCGGCTTCAGTCCCTCTGTGACGAGGACCTCCTCAATGGCGTTCCAGGCTGCCCAGTTCATTGTCGGGCACAGGTCGTCGAAGCGGATGAGGTAGCTAGCTCTCACGAGTAACCTACTTACGAATCTTGCCAGCGGTTACGCTCTTCAGCAGGTCTTCCCAACGGGCCACCACGACCTGAGCCCCGAATCGGCTTGCGCCCTCTGTCGCACAAGCTGCCAGCCGAGTCCGCTCGGCATCGTCCGCCATCAGTCGGGTCATTGTCTGTGTTAGCGAGTCCACGTCCTCAGGCGGCACAAGTACTCCGTCGACGCCGTCGCGGATGATCTCGGCGGGTCCGCTAGGACAAGCGAAGCTGACCACTGGGAGGCCACAGGCCAGCGCCTCGCACAAAACATTACCAAAGCCTTCGAACCGGGAAGACAAGACGAAGAGATCGGCTTGTCTGAGGATTGGGAAGGGAACGTCGACCTGCCCAGGCAAGAAAACTCTGTTCGTCAGCCCTTTTCTGGCTACCAGCTCTTCAAGGTTTCTCCTCTCGGGACCTTCACCAAGGATGGTGAGGTCGACATTCGGGAAGCCGTTCCTCAGGGCGGAAAAGGCTTCGATGAGCAGGTCGAAGCCTTTCTGACCAACCAGCCTGCCCATGGAGATAATTTGCTTTCTGCCGTGATTCAGGTGGAAGGCCGGCTTCGTCTCTGCCAATTGGCTGACATCCGCCAAAGGATTCGGAATAACGTGCCGCTTGAACGCCGGCAACCAGCTGAAGAAAACGTCCACTCCGTGGCTTGCGCTGACGAGGGCAGCTAGCCGAGGGTAAGCCACCTTTCGCTGTAACTCCCACATCCGGCCCTCGCGGCCCATCCTAGGATCCAGCTGTTCGGAGGCGATGACTGGAATCGGCAGGCCGAGGCATGCCTCAATGGACAGGACGCTGGTCCGGCTCATGAAACCGATAACGGCATCCGGCCTAGAGGCGATTATGGACTGTCGCAAGGCGTGCAGCCGGCGAAAATTGTGATAAAAGGCGGCCCCCAGATTAGCAGACTTGTTGAGCATACCAAGACTCACCCTCGCGACACCATCGCGCAGCTGGTAGAAGTCCGAAGCAGGGGTATCGATGGTTATAACAGTTACCTGATACCCAAGCGAGTCGAGGGAATTGGCCAGCACCGAGAGGGCGCGCTCGGCTCCCCCACAAGACAGGGATGAGATCGCAAATGTGAGTCGCATTCAAAGATGGCCCTGTCTGGAAATCTTCTCTGTTAGCGTTAGGACCTGCGAGCCGGTCTCATGAATTGAGCATTACCTCCATCGTCTGTACGACCGTCCTGTCGAAGTCGAACCGCCGGCTATTCTCCTTGGCATTGCAAGCAAGTTGAAAGCGCAGTTCTTCATCGTCCTGGAGTCGCTCCAGGGAGATTCTCAACTGCTCCACCTCGCCGTAAGGTATCAGGAATCCATGTACCCCAGCCTCAATTACTTCGGGGTTTCCTCCGCAGTTGGTGGCGACGCACGGAAGAGCCATCGCGCAAGCCTCAAGCAGGGTGTGGGAAAGCCCTTCATATTGGGACATGAGGACCAGCACGTGAGCCATGGACAACACATTTTGGACCTGTTCCTGCGCCAGCCGGCCGTAGAACTTCACGGTCCTGCCGATCTGGAGTTGATGCGCGAGCATTACCAGCATCGGCATCTCTGGGCCGTCCCCGACAACGTCTATCTCCACGTTCTTCATACCACTGGCGGACAGGAAGAGGGTCTCAACGCCCTTCCAGTTGGTCAGCCGCCCGCAAAACGCTGCTCGGAACGGGCCTGGTTCGCGTCGCTTTGGTCCAAACCGTTCATACCGATGGAGTGGCACCCCATTAGGAATGGTGACAATGCGTGAGGGCTCCACGCCCCAACCAGAAACCATGCGTTTCAGATAATCACTGGGCGTGATGACCTGGTGCGCGTTCTTGACATACAGATCGCGCTGCGCGGTTAACCGCTGCAGGAAGGGATTCAGGTGCGGTTCTGGATGAAACTCGTCGATGGACAGAGCCGTGAGACCCGCTCTGCGCGCGGCCTCCCAGACGTTATCTCCCACTACTTTCAGCAAATAGTTCCGCCCGAGCCGGGCGCCGATCTGGTACGAAGGATACTCCAGGCCATTGACCAGGATGAGAGTGTGACGAAGGAACTCCTGGGCGAGGATCATTCGAGTCCTAATCTCGCGAACGATCTGGTAAGCGCCGTGGACTCGACGTACTCGAAACGGTCGTGCCGAATCACTTGGATCAGTAGCTTTGTCGGAAACGCAAACTACTGTCACCTGATGCCCGCGTTCGGCAAGAGCGTATCCAAGACGATCTATGAAGGTTGCTGGCCCACCAATGTGAGGAGGGAAGATATTGGTGACTAGCAGGACCGGCCTCACTGGCGCTCAAACCTCGGCTCGAGAGCCCACGGTCTCGCTCCGCTGATGACGGAGAGAAACCGGTCGACTGTTCTTCCAGCAAACGCCTGAAGGGGACTTTCGGGCCTCGGGCAAATCCGCTGGACGGCTCGCATCTTGGCTAGCTTGATGTACGGCGGCAACAAGATCTTAGCCTTGTGCGTCAACACCTGGGGCCTTCCCCGCTGCCCTCTTCCACCTCTAACCTCCTCAGATATATAGGGACTCTCCAAATAGGTTTCGCCAAGGAAAGCGAAGCATCTTTCGCCAAAGATATGCTGAAGCTTTCCACCGGTGGCAATTAGGCTGTAGTTCCCGAACTGGTCCGATATACGATACGGGTCCCAGAACACCTCCAAGCGGCCCAATCTCTCAAGCACAGTACGAGTAGTAGCCAGGAACGATCCTCTTACAGTCTCGTGCTCATATTCCAGGGAAGGCGGAAGCCAGCTGGAGTGAGCATAGTACCACGGCTGCGTCTTGCCCCACGCCTTACGCGGTGAGTTGCGTCCATTGCCGGCTATGGCAGCGCCGGATTCAAGGAGTTCGACAGCTTGCGGGATAAAGTCCAGGCTTCGAATGGTAACATCATCATGAAGAAAGAATAATAGGTCGTAGCGCTGCCAGAGCTGCTTGTCCAGGAACTGCTGGTAGCAGCCCCAGTCGTACCCGATGTTTGGCTCAAAGAAGACGTGCGAGCGGTTCACGTGGCCGAACAGGTCCTCAGGCACGGAAGCAGCCGGTCGGTGCGACACCACATACGCGTCTGCGCCCGGCACCTGCCTCAGCTGAGCAAACACATCAAGGTTGATGAAGTGCCAACCGGCGACGCAGAAACAAGTTCTCAATACCTTAAGACCCCAAACAACCACGAGCAGCCGAATCGCCTCCAGGTTTCGGCGAAACCATCTCCATCAACTGCTCTGTTACCTGCCGGACGTAGGAGTAAACATCATGGTTGCCGGCAACCAGGTCTCGAAGGGAAGCGGCTGGGTACTCATCAGAGTGGTGATAGAGGTCCAGGACTTGTCGTGCAATTGCTTCGGGAGACTCGTTCCCGATCATGAAGTTGGGAAAACCTTGTAGCAGTTGACGAAAAGCCGGGTTGCTCGTAAGCACCGGACAGCCGCAAGACAGTGCCTCAAGTACTGTCTTGTCCATGCTACCTGTTTCGCTGACGTTTATATGCAGGAACGCAGATCCGTAGAAGTTCGGGGTGCGCTCCTGTGGAACAAAGCCTACAAACTCCACACTGTTCTGTAGACTCTCATCCCAAACACGTGTGCGCAGCTCTCGGTCATAGGCCAAATCGTCGTGGTTTAGAGCTGGGCCCACTATGCGCAGGCGCATCTGCGCCCCTTCTGGATCCTTCTGCAGCCGAGTCATGACTGAAAGAAGGAGTTCAAGTCGCTTGCGCCGCGACACTCGGCTAATTGTCACGAGATCACGTCGTGGTCCGGTCACAGGCTGAGGGCGGAAGACCTCTGTGTCTATCCCCTGGCCGATAACTCTGACCTTGCTAGAGGGTATCCGAAATCCCTCGGGCGTGGAGGTCACAACACGAGTCGCACACCGGTGGGCCAGCCGAAGTTTCACGGTAACCGTGCCGTGAGCGTACCACATCAGGACAGGTATGCCCAGCAATCGGAGCGTCGGGAAGAGAATATACGTCCACTCGCTGGCCATGTGGACGAAACAAGCATCGATGCGGTACTGCCGGCATAAGCGGAAGAGCCGCAGGTTCACCATCCACTTACCACCCAGGCGCCCTGGGACTCCCAAAGGGCGCCTGGGAATGACCTCAATGTGCATATTCTCTGGCTGGACGAACCGACCCACTTGGCTGGTTAAGACCAGCACGTACTCGCAAGCACCGGCAAGCTCGCGGGCAACTCGGGCTTGCCATGCCCGTACCCCGGAGTTCTCGTCCATCTCGAAATTGATGATCAGGAGCCTCATTCCCTTGATATCGTCGTTTAGCATGGTGTTATGAGGCGTTCAAAGGGGCCGAGCTAGCGGCAGGCCTCTCCACGTCTCGAGCCCCTGAGATCAGCAGAGATACCCAATCCCGGGAGAGCCTTTCTGCGCTGAAGCGGTTCTTGACGATCTCATGCCCCGCTCGCCCCATCCTGCGCCGCAGTGCTTCGTCCTCTATCAGCCTGTGTACGCTGCTTGCCATACCATCTACATCGTCGCTGGCGTGAAGGAAGCCGGACTCGCCATCCTCCACAATGTCCTCCACACCAGCGATTCGCGGTCCCACAACGGGAACCCCCTGAAGCGAAGCCTCCATCACAACGCGGGGCAATCCCTCGCTCTGCGACGTGATGAGAAATGCTGCCGCGGAGGCATAGACAGGAGGCAACTGGTCGTAGGAAATGAATCCCCTGAAGCGGACCCTTTCAGTGATGTTGAACTGCTCTGCCAAGGCTTCCAGTTCCTCACGCAGTGGACCGTCCCCCACGATGTCGAACTGAATGTTGGGATGCGCCGCGGCGGTCTTTGCCGCTACTTGCATCCAAAGGTCCAAGTTCTTCACGGGAATCAGGCGTCCTACAAAGAGCACAGTGGATTTGGGCGCATCGAGTTGGCGCTCCAGTTCAGGGGGCGGAGGAATAGTAGCTGGCATGCCCACAAGATGAACGTTATCGTGCAGTTTCTCCGCGAGCATCCTGGTCATCACGCGTTTGCTGACTACTCGCATAGCAAATAGATGGTGCATCATGTGAAGGCCCAAACTTCGGCGCGCCCGACTCAGCAGGCCCCCGCCATGAGCACCTACCCACGTATTTGCGGTAAAGAAGTCGTAATGGGCCTGACCGATGACGTTGATGCGATGAAGCCTGCCAAATAGCAGGGCGATCCAGGCATCATAATAGATAGTCTGGGTAGCGATCACGTCGATGGCACGCTCGCGATTGAGCGAAACGAGACATGGAAACAATTTGGGAAGCTCATGTGTTCGCTTGCCATGCACCGGAACGAACACCACGTTCTCCTGCTGGAACCTTCGAGCATCGGACCGATTGGTGAACATGATCACTGTCATTCGGCTCCCGGGCCGCTGTCCTGCAAGTTCTCGGCCGTAGCCAACCTGCCGCTGGAGAGTGTCGGAGGGAGCATTCTGCGCGAATACGCTGTCGTCGTATCCTACTTGGACGACGTGCAATGGTCTGGACAAATGTAGAAGCCTCCTAGAGCGGGGATCTGGTGGTCAAGACGAATTTGGCAATCACGCGGTCTTGGTATTGAAGTGACCGTCGGGCACGATATCCGGGAACCACTTTCGCAGCAACAGAAAAGCAGTGGAGATGAGCACCAGGTAGTAGGTCAGATAGCCGATCCCACCCGCTAACGACACTGGGCCTATCAAGACGAATAGCGCAGTTGCGACTCCGTATTGGCCTATTACCGCCAGATAGGTATATGCCGTGTACCTACCCAGTCTTCCGGAGTGCACGAAGAGGGGCCACATCCAGATGTGGACCCCGGCTACAAAGAAGAACTGCGCGGTCATTACCATGACGGTACCTTCCGCTCCGCTGAACCGGTTACCTAAGACAACCCGAAGTGCTACGGGCAAAAGAACGGCTTCGCCTGCGAGAGCCAGAAGGGTCACCAGCGCCGCACCGAATAGCAGGCGGAGCGCCAACCGGCGATACTCCTTGAAACGCCCTTGAGACAGCAACTCTAGAAAGCGTGGATAGTACACCTGGTTCATTGCGTTGAACAGTACCAGCAGCCCGTCCGTCAGCGACCGCGCAAACTTGTAGAGGCCCGTCTCGCGGTCACCACAGAAGTATCCTACCAGCAATGCGTCCGCCGAGCGGTGGAACATTTTAGTGTAGCCGAGCAGATTCCCGAATGCCAGGAAACGCATCCCGTTTCGATAGCTGGTCAGAGAGACCAGCCACCCGGACCTAAATATGGGGAAACGCTCGTATCTGAGCCAAATGAAGAACGACAACCCTATTCCCGTTGCAGCTGACAACAGCGCAGCCAGGGACAGCGCTGTGTAGTACCCGTCCAGGTTAGGGTTCGTAACGACTACCAGCACTATCACGATCAGCGATGCAACCCGTGTAATGAAACTCCAGGTGCCCATCAAGTAGAACCTACCGCTGAATCGCTGCAGGTAGGTGAAGGTAGCGGTCCAGTTATTCAGCGCCACGATTACCGCCTGTGCTACTATCCACTCCATTCTAACC
>JAJYKO010000095.1 GCA_021788565.1 Chloroflexota bacterium | reverse complement strand
AGGCGTTATGGATCAGATCCTCGAGGCCGGAGGTGCGGCGGCTGTCGTGCGGGGCGATGTCTCTGTGGTGGCGGAGGCCGAGGCGATGGTCGAGAAGGTGCTGGCCGAGTTCGGCCGCCTCGACATTCTGGTGAACAACGCCGGCATTACCCGAGACACCCTTCTGCTCCGCATGGGCGAGCAGGAGTGGGACGCCGTCCTGGACACCAACCTGAAAGGGGCCTACGCCTGCACTAAGGCTGCCTTGCGCTCGATGCTACGGCGGAGATCTGGCCGGATAATCAATGTCAGCTCCGTCTCCGGTCTCATCGGGAATGCGGGGCAGGCCAATTACTCGGCCTCCAAGGCGGGTCTGCTCGGTTTCACGCGAGCCGTAGCCAGGGAGGTTGCAGGGCGGAACATCACGGTGAACGCCGTGGCCCCAGGTTACATTGAAACCGAGATATGGAGCGGAGTGCCCGAGGCAGCTAGGGGCGAGATGCTGAAACTGATTCCCCTGGGACGGCCCGGCAAGCCCGAGGAGGTTGCCGAAGTCGTCGCCTTCCTGGCGTCCGAAGCAGCCACTTACGTGACGGGCCAGGTGATAGCCGTTGACGGCGGGATGGTGATGGGTTAGTGTTTCGGAAGGTCCTGATAGCCAACCGAGGGGAGATAGCGGTCCGGATCATCCGCGCCTGCCGAGAGCTCGGCGTGAAGACCGTGGTAGCGCACTCCGAGGCGGACCGGCTATCACTGGCGGTTTCTCTAGCGGATGAGGCCATCTGCATCGGCCCGGCGTCGTCGGACAAGAGCTACCTTAACATCCCAAATGTAGTCAGCGCGGCTCTGGTGAGCGGCGCTGAGGCCATCCATCCGGGGTACGGCTTTCTATCGGAGAACGCATATCTCGCGGAGGTGTGCGGCCACTGCGACATTGCCTTCATCGGGCCGAGCGCCGCCGTGATTGAGCAGTTCAGCGACAAGTCGGTGGCGCGCCAGAAGATGCGTGCGGTCGGACTGCCCGTGGTTCCGGGCGTGGACTCCCCACTGCACACCCCTGAGAGTGCCCTGAGCGCCGCGGCCGAGATTGGCTATCCCGTGATGATCAAGGCTTGCGCGGGGGGCGGCGGAAGGGGACTTCGAGTTGCTCGAGATGCCTCGGAACTCGCCCGTGTCTTTCCGGTGGCTCAGATGGAGGCCCAGAGTGCGTTCGGCAACGGAGCCCTCTATCTGGAGGCCATGATCGAGGCGGCTCGTCATGTCGAAGTCCAGGTGCTGGTGGACAAGCGAGGAAACGCCGTGCACCTGGGAGAGCGGGATTGCTCGCTCCAGCGTCGACATCAGAAGATCCTTGAAGAGACTCCGTGTCCCGTCCTCGAGTCCACTGTTCGAGACGAGATGTGCCAGCGAGCCGCGACTGCTGCGGCCTCCGTGGGTTATGAAGGGGTCGGCACCATCGAGTTCCTGGTGGATCGGACCGGCCGCTATTACTTCATGGAAATGAACACCAGAATCCAGGTCGAGCATCCAATTTCGGAGATGACAACCGGGATAGACCTGGTAAAATGGCAGGTGCGGGTTGCGGCCGGGGAGGAACTGGGCTTCGAGCAGCGCGAGGTTGTTCGGCAGGGACATGCTATTGAGTGCCGAATAAACGCCGAAGACCCGAAACGTGGGTTCGCGCCCCAGGCGGGCCCAATCGGGAGCTACATAGCCCCTGGTGGTCCGGGAGTACGGGTGGATTCGCATCTCTTTCCGGGCTACCTCATGCCGCCGTATTATGATTCCCTTCTGGCGAAGCTGGTTGTGTGGGGCAGGGATCGGTCGGAAGCGATTGTCAGGATGCGGCGAGCGCTGGGCGAACTTAGAATCAGTGGTGTTGCCACCAACGTCGCTTTCCAGCGCAACCTATTGCAGAGCAGCCAGTTCGAGGCGGGCCGGTACGACACCGGTTTCGTCGAGCGGTGGCTGGAAGGTGGGGCGGGACTTGGTTCCGGAGAGAGCGACGTGGAGGTGGCCGTCAGCGCGTAGGCCTGGAGGCGAGCAACGTGTCAACGGATGACGAATTCTGCACCATCAGGATCTCGCCGGGAGTGCTCGCGACGATTGCCGGTCTCACAGCGGCGACGGTGCCGGGCGTTCTCCGCACCAGCGGAGGGCTGGTAAGTGGGATGAGTCGCCTGGTCGGCCGAGACAACAACCCCACTCGGGGAGTTCGGGTCCGCATTAGGGGAGAGTTGGTCTTCCTTGACATTCACGTGGTGGTGGAGCAGGGAGCCGACCTGGTGCGTGTCGGCAGCCAGATTCAGCGCGATGTCGCCGAGGCTATTGATAAGATGGTCGGGGTGCCACTGGCTGAGATCAACGTGTACATTCAGGATATGGAATAGTTACCAGCGGGGTTATGGCGATGTCGCCGTCTCAGCGATCGATCCACGGGCGGAGGGCTGCTCGCAGCATGGCCCTGCAGGTTCTTTTTGAGATTGATACCACCGGTCACGAGACGGGGGAAGTGCTGGATCGCCGCGCCGAAGAGGACGGGCTGGCACCGGATGTCGCGGAATACGCGGGTGAGGTTGTGGCCGGAGTTCTCCAGCACGTAGCCGAGATTGACGTGTTGATTCAAAAGGCGGCACCCGCGTGGCCTTTCGCTCAAATGGCCCGGATAGACCGCAATATCATCCGGATAGCCCTCTACGAGGCGCTGTTCCGTCCTGAACGGGTTCCGTTCAAAGTCGCTGTCAACGAAGCGGTAGAGCTGGCAAAGCTGTTCGGAAGCGAGAGCTCCAGCCGTTTCGTCAACGGGGTCGTCGGAAAGATTGTGACCGACGAGACCGCCGGACAAGGCAACCGGTGAGTCAATATTGGTGTTCTCAAGACCGTGAGAGGAGGTGAAACTGTGAGCCTAACTGCGGATGCCCAGAATCGCTTGCGGAAGATCATTGCGGAGCAGCTGAGCGTGGACGAGGAGGATGTCGTGCCGGAGGCCTCGTTCATCGAGGATCTCAACGCTGACTCCCTGGACCTGGTCGAGCTGATCATGACGTTGGAGGAGGAGTTCGATATCAAGATCTCCGACGAAGATGCCGAGAGCATCAGGACCGTCCAGGACGCGATCGACTATCTCCAGGAGCATCTAGACTAGGGACCTACGAGGTCTCCAAGACCTCGTAGGCCAGGGAGATGTGAGGAGGTTGGTTCGCTCTGACATAGGTACAGGCTAGCAAAGCGAGGCGCAAAACCAGTAATGCAAAGTGACCCGAGCGAGGAAATTGAAGGCAAGAAGCTGACGATTATCGAACACCTGGAGGAGCTACGAACCAGGCTGGTAATCTCGGCGATAGCCTTGCTGGTGGCTACGGCACTCTCCCTGGTCTTCACGGGCAGGTTCCTGGAGTTTCTGCTCGTGCCAGCGGGAGGGATAAAGCCGGTATTCCTGAAGCCGACAGAGATGTTCATCACCTACTTCAAGGTGGCGCTCATCGGCGGGGCTGCTCTCTCGATGCCAGTGATCGTGTACCAGCTTGTTCGGTTCATTGTTCCTGGCCTTAAGCCGAGCGAGAAGAGGTATCTCTATATCCTTGTTCCCGCGACGACCGTTCTGTTCGTGCTGGGTCTGTCCTTTGCCTACTGGGTGCTGCTCCCATTTGCGTTGCGCTATCTACTCACCTTCGGTGGGAACATCGCCAACGCGATGATCAGTATCTCGGAGTACATCTCTTTCGTTACCACGCTCATGCTCTGGATGGGAGTGGCCTTTGAACTTCCGGTATTTATCGTATTTCTGGCGAAGTTGAGGGTTGTCAGCTATAAGCAACTGCGTGGCTACTGGAAGTACGCGCTGGTGGGTGCCTTTCTGGTGGCTGCCATCATCACTCCAACCCCTGACCCATTCAACCAGACGATGGTGGCGGTGCCACTCTATCTCCTGTACGAAGTAGGGGTGCTGTTTGCCCGAATAGTGTGAGAGCATCTAGAGACTGGGGGTGTAAACCATGGACGCCGGTTTCGTTTACGGTTGTCTGGTCCCGCACCCACCCGTACTGATCCCAGCGGTCGCGGGGCGTCGCGTCGAGCAGATTAGCCAGACACGGAATGCCATGCTGACGGTAGCAGCCGACGTCCGGACCATCGCTCCAGATGTCGTGGTGCTGATCTCGCCTCACGCTTCCACCAGTCCTTATTCCATGAGCATCGCTGCAGAGGGCAGCTTTACCGGCGGCTTCGAAGACTTCGGAGCTGCCGGCGTGCGTTTGTCGGCCCGCGCGGACCCTGAACTGGTCGAAGAAATCGTCCGCGCCTGCGATACCTCGCAGGTTCCACTGGCCCGGACCGGCCGGTCGCGAGACTGCCACATCCTCGATCACGGCGCAGCCGTACCGCTCTTTTTCCTCCAAGAGGTGGGTGTCCAGTGCAGGCTGGTGCTGCTGTCGTTCTCTGGCCTCGGAGTCGAAGCGCATCGACGCTTCGGCCGGGCGGTTGCCGCCGCGACAAAGATCACGGGCAGACGGGCTGTGCTCATGGCGAGTGGAGACCAGTCTCACCGTCTCCTTCCCGGAGCGCCCGGCGGGTACAGCCCTATGGGCAAGCTGTTCGATGACACAATCGCCGACTCCCTGCGCAAAGGTGAATACGGTGCGATCTTCACTATCGACACCGGATTGAGAGAGAAGGCAGGCGAGTGCGGATACAGATCTCTGGTGGTCGCACTTGGTGCCATGCCAGAGGCTCGTGCTGAAGTCCTGTCATATGAGGGGCCGTTCGGGGTGGGGTATCTGGTGGCTCGCTTCGCCGTAAAGGCCAC
The DNA here is from genome assembly GCA_021788565.1 of Chloroflexota bacterium. Next base: position 6,451 of record JAJYKO010000095.1, on the reverse strand, counting down.
GGCTGAGACCCCTGTTCGGCCCGATGAAGGGACTACGCCGGCTGCGCCTCCTCAGGCAGACGACGAAATCGCAGCGACCGCGTTGGCCCGCCTGGCGGTGGAGACCTACGTTCGAGACGGAAAGATGGTCTCTACTCCGACTCAGCTGGAGGGACTGCTCGCGGAGAGCGCTGGCGTGTTCGTCTCGCTAAGGATGGAGGGCGAGCTCCGCGGATGCATCGGCACTTTTGAGCCATGCGAGGCGAACATAGCCGCCGAGATTATCCGAAACGCCATTGCCTCCGCCAGCAGAGACCCTCGGTTCCAGCCCGTGGCCGTGGAGGAATTGCCGTTCCTGTCCTACTCGATAGACGTTCTTTCGAAGGCGGAGCCAGTGGAGGATATGGCTGATCTGGACCCGAAGAGATACGGCGTAATAGTGCAGGCGGGGTCGAAGAAAGGGCTGCTACTGCCCGATCTGGAAGGGGTTAGTTCGGTCGACGCACAGATCGCCATTGCGAAAAGGAAGGCGGGGATACCCGCGGACACCCCAGTGAAAGTAAGGCGCTTTACGGTCCGCCGGATCAAGTAGCTAATGGCTGGCAGCCGCTAACTGTTAGCTAGAGGTAGTCCTCGCGCGGCGGCGTAAAGACGTCTAGGACCACAGTGCGTTCAGCGGCGACAGCGGAATGAGTGATGTTGGCGGGAGCAACGTAAGCATCTCCAGCTCGTAGCGGTTGCGTCTCGCCGCCGACGGTCAACTCCAGGGTTCCGGAGAGCACCAGGCCCATCTGCTCATGGGGATGACTATGCGCCGGCAAGATGGCCCCTTTCTCCAGATCGAAGCGCACGATCATGGCCCCCTGCCCTGAGGCTACTACGGTCCGCGCTATCCCTTGGAGCATCGCGATGGTAGGGAAGTCACCTGGCGCAATGAAGGTCATTCTGGGTCCTCCATTAAGCTATCAGCTTTCACGAACAGCATTCACCGGTTGGCCGCTTGACAAGACCAATGTACCAAAGGACCCGGGCTAGAGCCGGGCCCTCGAACTATCTGGAGCTACTGGCTGACGGCTTCGTTACGCTGTTTGTTGATCCTTGAGGTCTTCGACCTCGGACGGACGTTCTGCCTTCGTCAGCAGCAGAGGACCCTTTCGGCTGGTGATAGTCTCAGCGCTTATCACGCACTTCTTCACGTCGCTACGAGATGGGATCTCGTACATGACGTCGAGAAGGATCTCCTCGATCAGCGTTCGCAGCCCACGCGCTCCAGTCTTGTAGCGCAAAGCCTGCTCGGCGGCCGCCTCCAGCGCATCTGGAGTGAAGACCAGCTCGACCTTGTCGAGGGAGAGGAACTTCGAGTACTGCTTGGTGATGGCGTTCTTGGGCTCCACCAGGATGCGAACCAGATCGTCCTTGCTCAACTGATCGACGCTGACCGTAACCGGAAGCCGGCCAATGAACTCGGGAATCAGCCCGTAGCGAAGCAGGTCATCCGCGGTTAGCTGCGCCAGCAAATTGTCCGTTTCCTTGGTCGTGCGCTTCTCAGCCCCGAAGCCCATGGTGCGCTTGGTGCTGACCCTCTTGGAGACTATCTCCTCCAGACCCTCGAAGGCGCCCCCACAGATAAACAGGATGTTTCCGGTGTTTATCTGAATGAAGTCCTGGTGTGGGTGCTTGCGCCCTCCCTGGGGAGGCACGTTTGCCAGGGTTCCCTCTATGATCTTGAGCAGTGCCTGCTGTACACCCTCGCCGGAGACGTCCCGGGTCAGGGACGGATTGTCGCTCTTGCGCGCGATCTTGTCGATCTCGTCGATGTAGACGATGCCTCGCTCTGCCCTCGGGATATCGAAGTCCGCGGCCTGGATCAGCCGGAGCAGGATGTTTTCGACGTCCTCGCCGACGTAACCAGCTTCAGTGAGTGCGGTAGCGTCGGCGATGCAGAACGGCACGTCCAGGATCTTGGCCAGCGTCTGCGCGAGGAGGGTCTTGCCGCAGCCCGTGGGCCCCACGAGGAGGATATTGCTCTTCTGGAGCTCCACATCGTCTATCTGCATTCCAGCGTTGATGCGCTTGTAGTGGTTGTACACCGCTACAGAGAGGACCTTCTTGGCTCGCTCCTGACCGATGACGTAGGAGTTTAGCTGCTCGTAGATCCGCTTGGGCGTGGGGATCTTCGACTGGGGCACTTTGGCCCGAGCAGCCGGCTGCGATTCCTCGTCGATTATCTCTCTGCAGAGGTCGACGCATTCGTCGCAAATGTAGACGGCACCGGGTCCCGCGATCAAGCGGCGGACCTGATCCTGACTCTTTCCACAGAAAGAACAGTGATACTGACCGCGGGTAGGTCGCTGGTTTGCCATTACAATGGGTCCTCCTTGCCGGAAGCTGGATCTATCTGAAGGGGGACAGCGATCGGAGGACAGGGGTCAGGATATTGTCCTGCCTTACGCTGCCCCTGGCCCCTGACCCCTGGTACCTGATACCTGTTACGGAGTCTTGGTTAGTACGTTATCGACTATACCATACTCCTTTGCCTGGAGGGAGTCCATAAAGAAATCTCGATCCGTGTCTCGGATGATTCTCTCCATGGGCTGGCCGGTGTGTTCGGCCATGATCTCGCGAATACGGTTCTGAAGCCGGAGGATCTCTTTGGCTCGAATCTCAATGTCTGAGGCCGCACCTTCGAAGCCGCCAGAGGCCTGGTGGATCATTATCGTCGAATTGGGCAACGCGTAACGCTTGCCCTTCGCGCCGCCAACCAGGAGCACCGTGCCCATGCTGGCAGCGAAGCCCACGCAGATCGTGGCTACGTCTGGCTTGATGAGCTGCATGGTGTCGTAGATCGCTAGCCCGGCTGTGATGATGCCCCCGGGGGAGTGGATATACATGTAGATATCCTTCTCCGGGTCCTCACGGTCCAGGTAGAGAAGCTGAGCGATGATCAGATTGGCAATGGTGTCGTCGATCGGGGTTCCGAGGAAGACAATCCGCTCCTTAAGCAGGAGGGAGTAGATATCGAACGCGCGCTCCCCACGGTTGGTCTGCTCGACGACCATTGGGACCAGTTGGTTGTGAATCTGGTTGATGTTCATTCTTGTTCCTTAGTTTGGCTCGCCTGGGCCGGGTCGGCCTCCTCTTCAGCCTGGGAAGCCTCGGCTTCGGCGCTTTCAGCCGTAGTCTCGGCCTCTTCCTCTTGGCCCTGGGCGATCTGCACGAGACGATCGATGGTCTTCCGCTCACGCAGGAGCGAGCGGAGGCTTGACCTCAGGCTGTCCCTCTCCGCGGCATCGGCCTTGCCCTGGCGAGTGGCGAGCGACTGCTCGACGGCGGTGTTCAGCTCGTCCTCTGTCACTTCGAGACCCTCTGCCCCGGCGATGGCGTCCAGCACCAGGGCCTGTTTCAGCTGCCTTTTCGCAGCCGTCCGTGTCTCCTCGTCATAGTCGGCTTCGGTCATGTTGCCGAGCTTAAGGAACTGGTCGAAAGTCAGGCCCTCGCGCGTCATCCTGGACTGAGTGCTCTGTTTTATCGATCTGGCCTGCTCATCGATCCAGACCGGCGGCGCCTCAGCCTCCGCCTGATCCACGGCTGCTGCTAGTACAGACTCCTCCAGGTTGCGCCGAGCCTGATTCCGGGCCTGGAGCTCCAACTCTTCGCGGACTGTGCTACGCAGGGCCTCTAGAGAGGAGTACTCGCCCAGGGACTGAGCGAACTCATCGTCCATCTCGGGCAATTGCTTCTCCTTGACCTCGGCGGCCGCTACCTCCACTGCCGCCTCGTGGCCCTTGAGCTCCTCCTGCGGAATGTCGTCGGAGAGCGTGACGTCGAAGGCCTTATGATCACCACTCTTCATGCCGATAAGCTGCTCGGCGACTCCAGGCGCGAGTATCTCGCGCTCCTGGCTGAGGATCAGGTTGGCACCTTTCTCGTCGACGAAGGTGTTGTCTTCCGAGCGCGCTACCAGATCCACGGTGACCATGTCCCCGTACTGTGCCTCGCGGTCTACCGGCACCCACTGACCTCTAGACTCTCGCAGGGACTGCATGGTCTCATCCACCTGCGAATCGGTGATCTCCTGCGGCTCGATCGACTGGCGGATGGAACGGTAGTCGCCCAGCTTGACCTTGGGGCGCACAGAAACGGTGGCCTTCACCGAAAGAGGCTCAGCACTCACGATGTCCAGCTTTGGGGTGTCCACCGGGTCGATGCCCGTCTCGTGGACCGCCTCGTGGTAAGCCTCAGGAACGAGGATTTCCAGGGCTTCTTCCATCAAGGCATCCCGCCCAATCATCCGCTCGAGCAGGGGGCGCGGCGCTTTGCCGCGACGGAAACCAGGGACATTGACGCGGGAAGCCAACCGGCGGTAGGCCCTGTCCATCGCCTTCTCGAGTCGATCTGCCTCGATCTCCATTTCGAGGACAACCTGGCTTCCCTCAATTTCAGAGGAGGTTACCTTCACGAAACCGTCATCTCCTTTTCGCCTGGGTCCGCGACATCGCGGACTTCTCCTGATACACGACGGGGCTCTTTACTGCAAAGAGCCCCCGAGAGTACCGTATCTACCATGAAGCAAATGCGAGGCAAGGAAAATCCCTGCCTCGACGAGAAAACCTGGAGCGGAAGACGAGATTCGAACTCGCGACCCTCTCCTTGGCAAGGAGATGCTCTACCACTGAGCCACTTCCGCACATTCTAGCCAACGGCGTTGGCGAAAGGCAGCTACCGCAATCGCTACTCTACCTGCCTCTCGCCCCTTGCTCCTCGCTCGCTTCGTGGGGAAGGTGGGACTCGAACCCACACGGATCGCTCCACATGATCCTAAGTCATGCTCGTCTGCCAGTTCCGACACTCCCCCAGCCAGGTGAGCCGCACAGGACTCGAACCTGTAACCAATTGATTAAGAGTCAATTGCTCTGCCAATTGAGCTAGCGGCCCGAACGCAGTGGAATTATACCCAAGGGGTTTTGCGATGTAAAGGGCACGTGGAAAAGGGTAGGAGCGCCCTTTCCCGCGGTCATGGGAGTAAAGTGGTACAATAGTCGAGGTAGTGCAGTCGATCGGGTGACAATTGAACATGGGCCGCACACGGATTGCGGCGCCTCTGGTTTGGTTTTTCGGCTTCCGAGCGGGAGATCCGAGGGCTAAGCCTTTCTGTGTTTTCGTGGGCTAGGGCCATTGACGGTGGGGCTAGTGACTTGGTACAATAACCGTTACGGCCCGAGAATGCCCTTCTCATGCCTGCCACTTAGTCGGGAGGGTTGAAGTTCATGACCATTGCCCATCCTTCTACCTCGTTGGCCTCTGTGGACGGGGGCGGGAGGCTCTCGTTTGCTCATACCAAGAGCGTGATGCAGATCCCGAACCTGATTCAGGTTCAGCGGGACTCTTTCAAATGGTTTCAAGAGGAGGGGTTGAAGGAACTCTTTGCAGAGATTTCGCCTATTCAGGATTTCACCGGTCGGAATCTCGAGCTCACTTTCGAAGGGTACCGCTTCGACGAACCTAAGACTTCCGAGGCGGAGTGCCGAGAGCGCGACATGACCTACGCGGCACCGCTGCGGGGGCGAGCCAAGCTGCTCATCAAACAGACTGGCGAAGTTGTCGAGCAGGAGATCTTCATGGGCGACTTCCCGCTCATGACAGAAAACGGCACCTTCATTATTAATGGCGCCGAGCGCGTCGTGGTTAGCCAGCTAGTTCGCTCCCCAGGTGTCTACTTCACGGTCGAGGAGGATCCCAGCAGCGGGCGCCGCCTCTGCATGGCTAAGCTGATCCCGAACCGTGGCGCCTGGCTGGAGTTCGAGACCAGCAATAGAGACATACTCTCCGTCAAGGTCGATCGGAAGCGGAAGATTCCGGTCACCACCCTGCTGCGAGCAATTGGGATCGGCTCCGACGACAAGCTGCTGGAACTGTTCGCGGATGTGGACACCGATTCCGATCGCCGCTTCATTCCGGCTACCATCGAGAAGGACGTGGCGAGGAACACTGAGGATGCGTTGATGGAGTTCTACCGGCGGCTTCGCCCGGGCGATCCGCCCAACGCGGACAACGCGAAGAACCTCCTGAACTCGCTGTTCTTTAATTTCAGGCGCTATGATCTCGGTCGCGTTGGTCGTTACAAGCTGGACCGCCGATTAGGGCTGGATGTCCCGATGACGGAGCGTGTGCTTACCCCTGAAGACCTGATCGAGATCGTCCGTAAGATGATCCAGATCAACAACGGCCAGGGGCACCCGGATGACATCGACCACCTGGGAAACCGGCGGGTCCGTGCCGTGGGCGAGTTGATCCAGAACCAGTTCAGGGTCGGCCTGCTGCGGATGGAGAGGGTGGTCAAAGAGCGCATGACCATCCAGGAGGCCGAGCAGGCAACGCCGGCGGGCCTGATCAACATCAGACCGGTCGTGGCTGCCATGCGAGAGTTCTTCGGCGGGAGCCAGCTTTCTCAGTTCATGGATCAGACGAACCC
>JAJYKO010000094.1 GCA_021788565.1 Chloroflexota bacterium | reverse complement strand
CAGCCTGACCAAGCAGATGGCCCGTGAGCTGGCCCCGTTCCACATCAGGGTGAACTCCGTGGCCCCGGGCTCCATTCTCTTCCCTGGAGGCTCCTGGGAGCGGCGTATTCAGGCTGATCCCGTAGCTCTGGCCGACTTCGAGCGGCGAGAAATGCCTTTCGGCTTCGGCAGGCCCGAGGACGTAGCCAACGTCGTGGTCTTCCTCGCCTCCCAGAGGGCGAGGCACGTATCTGGCGCTTGCTGGGTCGTGGATGGAGTTCAGTCCAGGTCGAACATCTAAAGGAGACCGACGCTTTGGTTACGCTCGAGGTCGATACAAAGTCGCGGCAGGATCTGGTGAGGATCACGAGACAGCTGTCCGACCTGATCCAAAGGTCGGGCTGGAAGAATGGGCTGTGCCTGGTGTTTGTCCCTCATACCACGGCGGGTATCACCATCAACGAGAACGCGGACCCGGACGTCCTGCGAGACATCGTGTATGCCCTGGAGAAGATCGTCCCGAGTTCGGACCCCAACTATCGTCACGTGGAGGGCAACTCCGCGGCCCACGTGAAGGCGAGCCTGATGGGCTTCTCGCAGACCCTGCTGGTCCACGACGGTCGGTTGGTGCTGGGTCGCTGGCAGGACGTCGTGTTCTGCGAGTTCGACGGCCCCCGCCGCCGGCAGGTCACTGTCGAGTTCATACCGAGTGCCTGACGGCGCACTTGCCTGCTGATTTGGAGTGCGGTGCGTCAGCACCGCTTTACTCGAACTGCGGAGCAAGGTGCGTTAGCACCGCCCGTTGAGCGACGAGAGGCACCCCTACATCGTACCCTTCCCCTCGACCGCTTTCCTGATACGGCGCTCACGCGCCCGTGTCCTTAGGCTGCGGCCGAAAAAGCGGCGCTGACGTGCCGCACTCCAGATAGTCGCCCGGCATGGTTCAGGAGGACGGGAAGATGGGGTGACAGTCGGGGGAGGGCGAGCCTCCCGGCGAGCCGCCACGCCGGTAGGAAACAGGCGGCTCAGCAGGAGCTTCGCCCTCCCTTCCCCATCCCACACTGCGACCCCACTGCTGAACCATCCCAGTCGCCCACGCCCCTGGCGCGGTTCGTGCTGCTAGGGAAGTCGATACGACCCGCGGCATGTTGATGAGATCGAAGGGGGCTGGCTCTTACGATGGCGAAAGAGCAGTTGAAGATCCTGTTCGGGGTTGCCGCGTGGGGGCTGGGTCACGCGACTCGCGATCTCGTTTTGATTCGGGAGTTGGTGAACGCCGGCCATGGCGTCACGATCCTGTCCAGCGAGCGGGCCTTGCAACTCCTCCGTTCGGAACTGGGTGATAGCTGCGACTACCTGGACCTGCCCGATATCCCCAAGCCGCTCAGCCGTCGGGCCTTCCTCTTCTACGTAAAGATGAGCTTCTCCATGCCGGTGGTCTTCTGGACCTACTGGCAGGAGCATCTCTTCGTGCGACAGCTCTTCCGAGCCAGACGATTCGATCGCATCGTTTCCGATACTCGGTATGGGGTGTATCTGTCCGGAGTGCCTAGCTACCATATCGTTCATTCACTGCGCCAGATCATCCCGGGGCGCCCGCACTCCCTGGAGACCATGGTGGAGGCAGTTCAGCAGCGTCTCCTGCATGGAGCACGGAAGATCCTGGTGCCTGATCAGGAGGTCGATGGTCTGGCCGGGGATCTGTGCCACAACCTCTCCATCTTTCGACGCAAGGACTTCGAGTACATCGGCATACTTTCCAGCGTGAGGCGAAGACCGGTGGAGGAGGATATCGACTACTTCATCTCGGTTTCGGGCGCAGAGCCCCAGCGCACGATCTTTGAGGAACTTGTCCTGGAGCAGGCGCCAGCCCTCGACGGCCGCGTGATTGTCGCCCTCGGGAGGCCGGACATCCCGCTGCGGGTCGAGGACGATGGCCGAGTGGCTGCCTACAGCTACATGGATCGCCACCAGCAGGAGGAGATGATGAACCGGGCCAGGCTGGTGGTGAGCCGATCAGGGTACACAACCCTAATGGAGCTGGCAGAGGTGGGGAAGAAGGCCCTTTTTGTCCCAACGGTCGGCCAGAGCGAGCAGGAGTACCTGGGCAGCTACCACGAGAAGATGGGGACTGTTCACACCGTGAAGCAGCCGGACCTGCAGCTGAGCCACGACGTGGCGGTTGCCGCCGCCTTCAGGGGCATACCGCTAGCCCACAGGACCGCAGAGACGACGAGGAAGTTCCTGGACCTGATCGCCGCTTGAAGCGCCTGTCACGCGGCGTTCTTCCGGCTTGGCTCCACTTTATTCCTTCTGGCCCCGCCAAGCTCCGAGCGCAGAGCCATGAGCACGGTCCCGCCGACCAGCCAGACCGATCCCGTCCACAGCAGTCGAAATCCCAGCATTACGGCCAGCGATTCGGAAGGCGAGTAGCCGAACTGTTGCATAGCTCCCACACCGCCTGCCTCGACGATGCCGAGCTGCGCGGAGACCGGGCTCACGAGCACTATTGCGATGGCGAACAGGTAGATCGCGGCCGCCTGCAGGAAGTCCACGTGCTCACCAATTCCATGGGCGGTCAGGTAGAACCCGGCCACGAGGCAGAGGAGATAGGCCGAGGTAACCGGGACGACGCGGACGAAACCGGTCGGGAACAGAAGCTCCTTTGTGTCGCGCACGATCTCGATCAGGCCTGAGCCCGCATCCGGAAAAGGTCCGTCTTCGAGGAAACGCACGAGCACCTTGTGGACGAACTCGACCTTCATCACGACCAGGGCTGGCACCGCGGCGACGAAGAAGAGCGCGAGGATTGCGTAACGGAGCGCTTCCCATCCAGGTATCCCGAGTATCAGCACACCCACCAGCGAGATGGCGCCCTCGCTCACCAGTACAGCCGTGGTGGCGCCGGAAGATCGCGAGAAGTCGGCCCCGGTGATCCGCAGAAGCACGAAGTTCTGGGCGTAGATGCCCGCTGGAACCGGGAGGGTCATCTCGCCGACGACGAACGCGAGCATCGACTGCCTCCACGAAACCCGAAGCTGGAGGCGGTCCAGGAACGAGTCGAACTGCACCCATTTGATCGACATGTAGCCGATGGTCGTGGCGAACACCCCGGCGGCAAGCGGGACCGACATCGCCCGGAGGTAGCCTGCCACCTTCGGCGCATCGGTGATGCTAAAGACGAAGGCGAGAAGCGATACACTGAGCAGTATCGGAACCAGGATTTTTGGTTGAAGGAGCTTTTTCACTGGTATGGAATGTCCAAGCGGTGGATTCGCTAATATTGCCTCGCAACTACCATACCATTGGGGGACGGGTAAGCTGGGTTGGGGAGGTGCTTGATGGCGGAAAAGAAGGCGTTGCTGAGCGTGAAGGACGGTGTGGCTGTTGTCACCATGAACCGGCCGGACCAGCGGAATGCGCTGGATACGGGGCTGATCGAGGAGCTGCGGAGCTGTCTCGGTGGCCTATCATCCGCTGACATCGGGGCCTGCGTGCTCACAGGCGCGGGGCCCGCGTTCTGCGCTGGCGCAGATCTGAAGCAGCGGCTGAAGATGACCCCGGCTGAGCAGGTAGCTCACCTGGAGGGCATCTTCCAATGCAGCATCCTGTTGGAGCAGCTCCCGGTGCCCGTTATCGCCGCGATAAACGGGCCGGCGTACGCCGGGGGACTGGAACTGGCGATTGCCTGCGACATTCGGATAGCGTCCGCGAGCGCCACGTTCTCTTTCTCCGAGGTCTCACTGGGGATCATCCCCGGCGCCGGTGGGCCGATCCGTCTCCAGCGGCTGGTCGGTCGGGGTCAGGCGAAACTGATGATCTTCGGCGGCGAGCCAATCGGCGCCGAGGAGGCCCTCCGAATCGGGCTAGTGGAGAGGATGGTGCCGCGGGAGAGGCTGATGGAGGAAGCCGCGGGGCTGGCGACTCGCATAGCCACGAACAGCCGTTCCGCGGTGCGCGCGGCCAAGCTCCTGATGAACAATAGTGCGGAAATGTCCTTTTCCGCGGCGATGGCCCTCTCGAACTCGCTACGTCATCCCCTCAGCGGCACGAGAGAGTCGATGGAAGGGTTGGAGAGATTCGACCGAAAAGGACAGTAATCCCGTTGATGACCCTTTTGAGGTATAATGCGAAAGGCTACCCACAGTCACCCGCATGGGAGGTCTATCATGTTCGCCGGCGCCCTGCAACCTTGGCATCTGATCTTGATCCTGGTAATCGTGCTGATCGTCTTCGGACCGGGGAAGCTTCCTGACCTGGGCAAGTCGTTGGGTAAGAGCATCTCCGAGTTCAAGAAGAGCACCGCCGGGGAGTACGACGAGACGAGTACCGGTGCCAAATCTACGGCCGCGGTTGCGGACGGCCCCAGGGTGTGTGCCGCCTGCAAGACGGAGAATCCGGCCGGCAATCAGTTCTGCGGCGGTTGCGGCGCGAAGTTGGTCTAGGCCCAGCTAGGTCAGCGCAAGGTAGCGCCCGGGTCGAGCAGCGTCTTAGCTCGACCCGGCCTTTTTTGCCCCCTTTCACCGATCAGAGAGATGCCCGATCCGTGTCCCCACGTCCTGGGGCGCACTTGCGCAGAATATCCACCAGGGTGATCAGATTGAACGGTTTCGAGATGCAGCCCTGGACTCCCATCTCCCTCGCGACCTCCTCTGGATCGAGATAGGCCGTCATGATGACGATTGGGGCGTGGGGGCCCGGCAACTCTCTGTACGCCCTGGCGAACTCCCAGCCGTTCATCACTGGCATCCGCATGTCCAGGACGATAGCATCCGGCCGTATGGAGGCGACACGGTCCAGCGCTTCCCTACCGTTGCTCGCGGACACGACCCGGTAGCCCCGGTCGGATAGCCCCCACGTTACGAAGTCGCATATGTGCGGGTCGTCGTCGACTATTAGGACCTTTGGCTGCTGCATGAGGACTCCATAACGCTCCTTCGTGTTTTTGTCGCCTTGTTGGTGGTGAGGTGTCGGGCAGCCCACAGGTGGCCGTCTAAAGGTGTCAGATTCACCACGGCGTTGCCTCTGTGCCGTCGCCTCTGAGATACCGTGCCATCTGCTCCTGCGCATCCCGCAGTATGCTCGCACCCCTGGTGATACTCACCCCGAGCGCCCTTGCTATCTCCTGCTTCGTGCTGCCCTTCATTCGCATCTCTATGGCCAGGTGTCCAGGCGAGTTCCTGTCCAGGCTTGCTGCCGCGTTTTCAAGATCGGAACGCACATCCGCGAGCCGCCGAGAGCTGCTGTCGACTAGCAGCGCCCACCCTCTTAGCCACTGATCTATCTCCTCAGCTGTATATTCGTTGGAATGGGGGTGATTCATCAGAATCCTCTCCGCTTCGAAGACTCTCCGCCAACCGGATGGCTGCGTCGAGCCAGATGTCTCCTCGACCCCGCCGTGGATCGGTAGCTCATACGGGACCTCGGAACCTTCGCACTGTTCCAACGATTTTACCATCTCGGAGCCGTCTTGCCTCCAGGCGCCCATGCGCCTCTCAAGATGCAGCCCTATTCTGCCGATTATCTATGTGTCATCGCTAACATGTGCAGTCGGAGGGACCCGGAAGAGTGAAGAGAGAGGAAGAGTCCCAGCCAGGATTGAAGAAGCGGGCCCTCGGCGATGGAGCCCACTCGTTGCGGCCCCGATGGGCAGCGATACCTGGCCATCTGCTTCATGACGGGTGCAGCGGTCCCTCCCACCTGACTTTCTTTACTAGGGACGTGGATGGGCGACTTTTCGCTATTTGTGCCTCTTGCGGAGCGGTGATGGACATGGAGAAGCTTGCCCCTGTCGACTGAGCAACTCCTCCTCATTATCCACCTCCCCGAAATCGTACTATGATATGCGGTGCCGCCTCGCGCGTAGCAGACGGCACCCAACACGCGGTCAAGGGGGAGTCTATCGTGGAGAGCGTCGTCGCGAACGAGCTCAAGCTTCGGTACCAGCCGGTGGCCACTATGTTCACCGACGAAAAGCCCGAGGGTGCGATTCAGTTTAAGGAGGATGCTCGTAGCTGCGTCATCGCGATGCTCACGGCAGCCGGCAATGGCAAGACGGTAGTATTCGACCGAAACACCGTCGGCTGTCGAGGCGGCAGTATCGGTCTCTGCTTCGGCAACGAGTTCAGCAAGTTCAGGGGCGGCTTCGAGTACTTCCTATCCACCGGACGAGGGGAGGGATATCCGGAGGGAGAGGGCTACAAGAAGAGTCCCGAGCTGGTCAGCACCTTCCTCGATGCCCTCGACATGGTTGACTTGCCCTACACCTATCGCGTCTTCGCGCCGCTGAGCACGGTGGATACGGACGGCGGCAAGCCGGACCTTGTGACCTTCTACGCCAATCCTGACCAGCTCTCCGCCCTGGTGGTGCTGGCGAACTACGGCCAGCCAGGCAACGACAACGTCATCATCCCCTTCGGGGCCGGTTGTCACACCATCTGCCTTATCCCCTACCGCGAGTCTCAGCGGGAGTTGCCGCGAGCCGTCGTGGGCATTACCGACATCAGCGCCCGACCCAGGGTGGACTGGGACATCCTCTCCTTTACCGTCCCATTCAGGATGTTCGAGGAGATGGAAGGGAACGTGCGCGGCAGCTTCCTCGACAGGAAGGCCTGGAAGAAGGTGTTGCAGCGCATCCCCGATGCTTCCAGGCCCACTGGCGAGTGACGGGGCGTCAAACCGCTTCTTCCAGCGCAACCACTCGCAGCGGGACCGATTCCAGGCCCCTCACGGCGATCGGTGCCGCGAACAGCATTACCCTGGACTTCGTCAGGCTGTCCATGTTACAGAGATTCTCGAGATGCGGGACGCCGTGGTCGAGCATGGCGTGGTGGTTCACGTGGTGCTCGTTGCCGGGCACTTCCGCCCCTTCGGTGTCGATTCCGATGAGGCCGGCCCCCATCTCGACCAGCCACTTGATCGCCTCCGGAGCTGGATACGGGCAATGACTGTATTCTGGCTGGTCATAGTATTTGTCCCAGCCGGTGTGGAGGAGTACGAAATCCCCGGGCTGGAAGCCCCCGCACTTCTCAACCTCGGCCTGGATTCGCTGGAGCGGGATCTCGGCTCCCGGTTCGGCACCCCGCAGGTCCAGCACCACGGCCTCGCCTATCAGCCGTTCTAGCGGCACCGACGCCGTGTCCGCTCCATCCTGGTTGATGTGATACGGGCACTCGATGTGCGTGCCGCTGTGGGTCACCATCCGCACATTGTGCATGATGTACCACTGCCCGGGGAGAAGGGGCACGTTGGCCACCTGATTTGCCTGCAACCGCTCGATTTCGAGGAGCCTCTTCTCAGCACCCGGCCGCAGCACATGGGAAAGGTCTACCAACCGTCCTTTCACTTACTCACCTCTACCTAGTGCTCTGTGACTCGCGGAATGACTGGCACTGTCATGCCGAGCGAAGCGAAGCATCTCCACGTGGTCGGAGAGATCCTTCGCTATCGCTCAGGCTGACAGCTCACATTGGCTGTCACATAAGATAAGATCCGATCAGGCTACGGCAGGCTTGCTGGCGGTTTGAGTGCTGGGCGGGAACTTGGCCCTGAAGGCCGCATCCGTGGACCAGCGGCTCGTGGCCGCCACCAGCACCGCACCCAGCAGGGCGAAGCCGACGACGAACAGGAAGGCGTTCCCCCAATGCCCCCCGGCCACGGCGGCACCGGTGATGATTGGTGCCAGGATTCCGGCCACCTGCCCCCAGGAGTTCATGAAGCCGCTCAGTAGGCCAGCCTTGCTCCTGGCGTAGACCACCGGGAGGGACCAGCCCACCGGCCAGACGAAGGCGAGGCCCGCCAGGGCCAGGGAGATCAACACCACCGCGGAGTCGGCACTGGCCGCCCCCTTGGCCGCGAGCATGAAGATCGCTGCCCAGACGAACCCGCCGGCGTACATCATGCGCCGCCAGAAGATTCCGTGTGCGCTGACCCGACCCACGGTGTCCACGACCCAACCAGCCACGTTCATCATGACGAACAGCACCGCCCAGGGCACGGTCCCCAGCAGGGCGAGCTCCTGGAGCGGGACGTGCTGGGCCTGCACGAAGTAGGTGGGCATGAAGGTGAGCAAGAAGTAGAACACGTAGCTGTCGGCGTACCAGGCCATGGAGGAGCCCCACACCTCCAGCGACTTGAAGGGGTGGTCCATGAAGTCTGGGATTACCGGCTGGGCGGCCACCTGCGGATCCTTCTCCGGGATGTCTGGCAGGCCCGCCCGCTTGGTCACGACCCACCACACGGTGGCCCAGATGAGGCTGATCACGGCGAACACGTAGAAAATGCTCGGCCAGCCCCAGGTGGTGATGAGGAAGATCGAGAGGGGAGTGGCGATCAGGGGACCCAGGGCGATGGCTGACTGGTTGAGCCCCTGCATCCTGGCGGTGACGCTCCTCGGGAGCCACCTGGCCACGATGGAGGTCCCAGCCGGGAAGTTCGCTGCTTCCGCGGCGCCCAGGCCCGCCCGCACGCCGGTGAGTACAGGCAAAGATCCCGCGGACACGGCCGTGGCCGCGGTGAAGACGGCCCACAGGTAGCCCGTGACCGTCATCACCCGCCTGCCGCCGAAGCGGTCGGCCAGCCAGCCGCCCGGGATCTGCAGCAAGAAATACCCCCAGAAGAAACTCGACAGCACTACACCCAGGGTCACCGTGCTCCATCCGGCTTCCTTAACCATGGCGGGTGCGGCCAGCGAGATGTTGACACGATCCATGTAGTTAGTCATGGTGCCCAGGAAGATCAACAGAACAATCCAGCCGACATTGAAGCGAGGTTTCATTATTCCATTCCCCCTGCATGTCATTGAACGAAATGCGCGTTTCGACAAGGGCTTCCATTCGTGACAACACTGGCGGTACTCTACCTGACACTACGTCCTCATCTGTTTTGTTTCACCCTCCGTGTTTTCACCCGCGTATTTGACGAGCACACCTGACTCACGAACCGGCGCCCAGAGCCTAGCGCCAATCTGGTAGTGCCGCGATGATGGCCCCAGCGCATTGCATGGTGGAGGCTCTTCCGCCAAGATCGGCCGTGTGGCTATCGGGTGAAGCCAACGCCGATCGAACGCCCTGCTCGATATCTCGTGCCATGGATGTCAATCTTGGGTCTTTCTTTCGGTCGGCCAGCCAGTCGCACATCATCGCCGCGGACAGTACGGTGGCCACTGGATTTGCGACTCCCCTTCCGGCCAGCGTTGGGGCAGATCCGTGGGCGGGCTGGAAGACGGCGTGCTCGCGGCCTATGTCACCTGAAGGTGCCAGGCCAAGACTCCCCACCAGGCCGCCGGTCAGATCCGAGATGATGTCCGCGAACATGTTCTCCGCAACCACGACGTGGAACTGCTGGGGGTTAAGTACCACCTGGGCCACGTATGCATCCACGTAGATGCGATCCCAGGTGGCGCGACCCTGGTAGCGAGCCGCTACCGTGTCGAAGCGCCGTCGGAAGAAAGCGTAAGAGCGAAGTACGTTGGCTTTGTCCACGCAGGTGACGTGGGCTGAGCCGTCCGGCCTCGGATGGGACAGCGCCCAGTCGAAGGCGGCTTCCACGATCCGATCGATGCCCACCTCAGTCACCACCATCGTGTCGGTGACGACGGCGTCGCGCACCACCGACCCCCCGTTGCGGGACGCGTAGAGTCCTTCGGTGTTCTCTCGCACGGTGGTAATGGCAAAGGGCTGGTCGGTTCGCAGGGGACCAGGTATGGATGGGTAGCGGACGATTGGCCGAATACCGGCGTACAGATCCAGATCGAAGCGCAGACGAAACTGTAGTGACGGACCGGCCTCCGTGCCATCGGGAAGCAAAGCGTCGGGAAGCCCCAGGGCTCCGAGAAGTATCGCGTCGGCCGAACGGCAGGTGCGAAAGTCCTCTTCGGTATATACCACGCCGGAGCGGGCGTACCTCGCGCCGCCTACGTCCAGAGTCTCGGTCTCAAACCGAACGTCGTACCGTCGGGCCACCACCTCCAGGACCCTCATGGCGGCGTCTACCACCTCCTGGCCGATGCCATCTCCGGGCAGTACAGCTAAGTTCACGTTCGCCATTGGTGACCCGCCCCCTTTGTTGGTTGAGATTCGGACCGTGATGTAGGAAGTCGTCACTCCGGATAGAGATCGAACACCGCCCTCATGGTTTTTAGATATTCCCTGCCTTCCATGGGGCTAGGATCCCCCGAGAGAAGCGCTTGCCCCATATGGCTGATGGTTCGGAACACGCTATCCCCTCGATAGGGATCCACACTCAGATCGGGCGTGAACAGGGAATGCCATTCGCCGCCGATCTGCTTGATAGTTGCTTCTCCTCCCTCGGAGACCCTGATCTGGCCGCCGGTTCCCTCGATGCTCACTGTGCCAAATGCCGGGTTCGTTTCCGGAGCCTCGCTCCACCTGTTACCGTCGAGGATTACCTCAACTCCGGTTTCGGTGGTCAGCAACGCCAGCCCCATGTCTTCGCCCGCGATGTCCGACCGGATCTGACGCCGGACTCCGCGAACAGCGGTTATGTCACCGAACAGGAATCTGGTCAGGTCGACGAAGTGGATGCCGGTTTCGTAGAAGAAGAACCGGGGCATCTGAGAGAAGTACGGCTGCGCCGCAAATGGGGCGGAACCACGCCCGTCACCTGCACGCACGCGATAATGAGCGAGGAAGGGAGTACCGATGGCTCCCTGCCCCAGGGCCACCTTGATGGCCTGGTACCACGGCTGGAAGCGCCAGTTGTCGTGGACGAGCAGGCGTACCCCCTGTGCCTCAGCCAGACGCACCATGGCTTCGCTTTCTTGCCACGATGGGGCCATGGGCTTCTGAGTTATGGCGTTGATTCCGGCGTCGAAGGCCACTGTCGCTAACTCTGTGTGGGAGTCAGGCCGGGTGACGATGTCGACTACGTCGGGCCGGCACTCCTCCAGCAGGGCCGGCAGGCTTTCGTACCGCGGCACGTCCTCCAACAGCGCCTGGTATCTGTCTCGAGCCCTACCATCGGGGTCGGCTACGCCGACCAAGGTGTAAGGCTGGCCAAGCCGAAGCCAGGCATCGATGTGGAACTGGGCGAAGAACCCCAGCCCGACAATGGCTACACGCACTTCTCAGCCTCCTTGGCCGGATTCGCCAGCACCTTCGGAGCGATCCTACTATCCGAACGATAGGTGAAACAGGACGCGAGGGTTGCGGTCGAAAACGGTCTCCCACTGCGATGGGGTCATCTCCGCCTGCCTGAACTTCTCCAACTGCACGGGCATGTTTTCCAGATGATCGCTTCCAAAGAGGACCTTCTCGGCCCCAAGGACCCGAACCATCTCCCTTACCTGATACTCCGCGCACC
>JAJYKO010000093.1 GCA_021788565.1 Chloroflexota bacterium | reverse complement strand
CGATCGGTCATGGATATAGGCAGAGACCTATCCTCGATGCGCACGTTCATGAGCGCGTACGTACTCGAAGTGATGGGCCGCAACGCCGGCTGGATTTCGGCCGCCGCGGGATTGGCCAACCGGCCAGAAAGCCCTCTGCCCCTGGTGATCTGTTTGCCCGAGCAACCCTTCGATAGGTCGCGGTTCTTGGAACAGGTGTCCCTGAAGTATCGCGAGTTCGGGTACGTGCTGGTGGTGACCTCCGAGGCGCTTCGCTCCAGTGATGGTCAGCTCGTAGCCGATGAGGCCGCTGTTCCCGTAGTCGACGCCTTCGGTCACAAGGTGGTTTACGGAGTAGGGGACTTCCTGACCAGGATGATCCAGGGGGAGCTGGGCTTGAAGAGCCGCTCGGAGAGACCCGGCACCGTGCAGAGGGCTGCCATGGCCTGCGTCTCCCCTGTGGATCAGCAGGAGGCCCGCGAGGCCGGTCGCGCCGCTGTGACGTTGGCCCTGGATGGACGGAGCGGCCAGATGGTGACCCTTGAGAGGCTGTCCGACCAGCCCTACCGCTGCACAACAGGTGTGGCACCACTTCGGGAGGTTGCTAATCACGAGAAGCTGATCCCGAGCGAATTCCTGACGCCCTTCGGGGTTACCCAGCAGTTCCTGACCTATGCTGCCCCGTTGATAGGAGAGCCGCTGCCAGACTACGTTACCCTTGAGCCTCTGCTCGTGCCTAAGTTAGTGATGGGTGATGAGTATGGTCTCCGCTCATAACTCATCGTTCGTTCAACCGGGAGGTTTAGAAATGGCTTATGACCTGAAGGGCTACAGCTTTTCTCGCGAGCGCTTCTTCCCGAAGGGGATCTTCGACCAGATCGCCGATGTGCGCGTGGAACGGCCCGAGGCGGTGAGGGAGTTCGCGGCAAGCCGAAAGAGACGGCGTCGGCTCACCACCGATGGCAAGCTGGTGATCCTGGCGGCCGATCATCCCGCCCGGATGGTGACTTCGATGCTGGGAGACCCCCTGGGGATGGGCAGCCGGATCGACTACCTTGGTAGGATCCTGCGCGTCGCTACCACTGTTAAGCTGGATGGGATCATGACCACGCCGGACCTGATCGAGGATCTGCTGATCGTGGATATGCTGAACGTGGAGTCTGGCGGCTCTAGCTTCCTCGACAACCAGCTCCTGGTCGGGTGCATGAATAGGGGCGGGATCATCGGCTCAAGGTTCGAGATGGACGACCGGCTGACCGCCTACACCGCCCGGGGAATGGCGAAAATGGGGCTTGACGGGGCGAAGCTGATGTTTCGGGTCGACCTGCAGGAGGAAGGGAGTATCAAGACTCTGGAGTACTGCGCTCGGGCCATCGACGAGTGTAACGATCTGGGGCTGCCGGTGTTCCTGGAGCCACTTCCAGTCGAGAAGGTGGACGGGGTCTACAAGACCAAGAAGTCGGCGGCCGACAACATCAGGCTTATGGGAGTCGCCTCTGCCCTCGGCACCTCGTCCTTGAACACCTGGCTGAAGATAACCTACAGCCCCGATTTCGAGAAGGTGGTACTGGCCTCCAGCCTTCCGCTACTGATGCTGGGAGGGGACTCCGCGGGCAATCCAGTGGGCACCCTGGAGGCGTTCCATGCCGGCATCAGCCTGGGCGGAAACGTACGGGGTGCCATGGTGGGGCGCAATATCCTCTTTCCGGGTCCCGACGACCCCAGGGCGGTCGCGGCTGCCGTCGATGCCGTTCTTCACCATGCGAGCTCTGTGGACGTGGCGGTGGAGTTGATGGGCTCCCACCGCGACAAGGACATGGATATACTGACCTCGCTCTTGCTCAGGAGTTGATTGTCCTCCTCCTCTCTCCCCCTCCTTCGACATTGAAGGAGGGGGAGAGGGCACATCCACTCCGTGCACCTCTTCCCCTCCGAACGCCCCCGTTGTCTCCCGCCACGAGGCAGGCGTACCTATTCTAACCTCTTCTATACCTATCAAATTCTGCTTTCAGGCCATAAGCTCTATTTGTATATCGATAGTCCGATTGACCATTAAAGTAATAGTCTTCAGATGGCCCGCGGACCTCTGCGCTATCCCTGTGCTGCTACGCTGCCACGGAAAGTGCTCGCCTTACTCCGTGTCGGCACCGACTCGGAACCGGGTCGAGAGGCGGAGGTTGAAGAAGCCCTGGTAAGGGAGGACCAGGCAACATGGCGCGACGATGCACTGTGCTTCGTCCATGGTCGATATGTGTACCCGATCCACTTCCTCTCTCGCTCCGAGAGCCTGAGCCAATCTGTCTCCGGGGGACAACGTTCGAGGCGTATCTTTCCGCTTCGTGCCTGGGTTTAAGGTAGTTCCCGTCGTGCCAAGCCACCATTTCCCGGCAGTTAGGAGGTGCTTCGGATGAGACGGATGCCCTTAACCTACCAGATCTTCATCGGTATGGTCGTTGGCCTAGTCCTCGGGAGTATCGTCGGTGGCCCCACCGCTACACAGTGGATCAAGCCTTTCGGCGATATCTTCATTCGCTTGATCCACAAGCTGGTTGTCCCTCTGGTGTTCATTACTCTGGTGGCTGGCGCCGCGAGCATGGGCGATCTGAGCAGACTCGGCCGTGTGTCCGTTAAGATCCTGGCCCTGTACATCTTTACTACCCTGATAGCTGCTACACTGGGGATCATCCTGGGCAACGTGATGCAACCGGGCGCTGGCCTGGCCAAGGGCCCCTGAAGGCGCCTGAAGTGGCCCCGGCCCCCTCCTGGGGCGATTTCTTCGTCAATCTCCTCCCCTCCAACCCCATCGCTGCTATGAACAGTGCGAACATGTTGCAGATCATCGTCTTCGCCCTGTTCTTCGGGATAGCGATGTCGATAGCGGGCGACAGGGCCAGGGGGTTGAGGGGCATCTTCGATGAGGCCAACACCGTCATTCTGAAACTGGTGATGGTCGTGATGGCCTACGCCCCCATTGGCGTAGCCGCTCTGATGGCCTGGGTCGCTGGCGCCTACGGCTTCTCCATCCTGGTTCCCCTGGCCAAGTACCTGGTCGGGGTGATCATAAGGGTCTTCCTGCACCGGGCGATCATCTACGGGATCATCGTCTCGGTTATCGGTGGTGTGAACCCATTGCGCTTCTATCAAAATGCCGTGGACTTCATGTTGGTGACCTTCAGCACCTGCAGCAGCAACGCGGCGCTGCCGCTCAACATGGAAGTGGCCGAGAACAAGATGGGAGTGAAGCGCGAGATCTTCGGCTTTACCCTTCCACTGGGGGCTACCATCAACATGGACGGCACGGCCATCTACATGGGCGTGGCCACCGTGCTGATCGCTCAGTTCTATGGCATCGCCCTCGCTCCTTCCCAGCAGTTCGCGGTGATCATAACGGCGACCATTGCCTCAATTGGGGCGCCGGGCACGCCCGGCGCCGGGCTGATAATGATGAGCCTGGTGCTCACGACCGTGGGGTTGCCTTTGGAGGGCATCGCGATTATTGCGGGCGTGGACAGGATAGCCGACATGTTCAGGACGACCCTTAACGTGACCGGCGATGCCGCGTGCACTATCGCCGTTGCTCGCTCGGAGGGTCTGCTGGACAAGGAGGTCTTCTACGGCCGTCAGGCGGCCGAGGAGGGCGCCGCTCCGCAGATGGCCTGATCTCGGAACGGTCTAGGATCACAAGCCCGCCTGGAGCCTCAGGCGGGCTTCTTTCTGCTTCCGGCTCGACCTGCGCCGTTGGACATGGCGCGCAACCGTGCGCTATCATTTCCCACGCGTTTTCGTCCAGATACATCGTGGAGTAGTCATCTTTTAACTATGGCCAGGAAGGTTACCGTTCGAGTCCCAGCAACCAGCGCCAATCTTGGTCCCGGCTTCGACTCCGTCGGCATAGCGCTGGATATCTACAATGGCGTCTCCATCGAGGCCAGCGACGAGTTCGGCATGCGTCTCTCCGGGGAAGGCGAGGACGTCCTTTCCCAGGGGCAGGATAACCTGGTCTACCAGGGTGTGATGGCTATCTACGAGAAGCTCCAGCGTACGGTACCTCCCCTGAAAATGTCCCTCGAGAACTGGGTACCGCTGGCCCGTGGCCTGGGCAGCAGCTCCGCCGCCCTGGTCGCGGGGCTGGTAGCAGGCAACGAGTTCCTCGGTCATCCGCTCTCTACCCAGGCACTGCTGCAGATCGCCACGCAGATGGAGGGCCACCCGGACAACGTTACGCCCGCACTCTTTGGCGGATTGCAGGTAGCTGCCATGAATGGCGGCAAGGTGGAGCACATCTCCGTGCCTCTGGCCGTGGACCTGCGGATCGTCGTCTTCGTCCCCGACTTTCCGATGCTCACCTCCGAAGCCCGCGATATCCTGCCCCGGCACGTTTCCAGAGCCGATGCTGTCTTCAACGTGAGCCGTGCCTCGCTGTTGATTGCCGCGATGGCCACGGGGTCGATTGGCCACCTGCGCATGGCGATGGAAGACTCCCTCCACCAGCCGTACCGCGCGAAGCTATTCCCTGCCCTCGAGGATATCATCGCCGCCGCCGAGGAGGCAGGCGCGGCGGGCGCCGCCCTTAGCGGGGCGGGGTCGAGCGTTCTGGCCTTTACCCTGGGGGGCGAGGAACGAGTGGCCGAGGCCATGATGGGCGCGGGCATGCGCGCGGGAGTAGAGGGCCGCATAATGATCACCAAGATCTGCTACTCCGGTGCGCAGGTGATCGAACGAGGGTAAAACCAGGACTGTGGACTGAGGGCAGAGTAGATCAATTCAAATCTCAGTCCTGAGTCCTCAGCACTCAGTCCTAGTCCGGGGGGACAATGGCGCTTATAGTCCAGAAATATGGTGGGTCTTCCGTTGCCACCGCGGAGCGAATCCTCGCTGTAGCGCGCAGGATAGTCGCCACAAAAGAGGCCGGCAACAGCGTCGTGGTAGTAGTCTCTGCTATGGGAAAGACGACCGACAATCTCATCAAACTGGCCCGAGAGGTAGCCCCGGAGCCCGACGAGCGGGAGCTTGATCTGCTGATGTCCACGGGCGAGACGGTCTCGTGCACCCTCATGGCGATGGCTCTGCGGGGCATCGGGCACGAGGCGATTTCGCTCAACGCTGGTCAGGCGGGCATCCACACCGACTCCCTCCACGGGCGTGCGCGGATCGAGTCGGTGGATTCGGAGCGTCTGTCGCAGGAGTTGGAGGCGGGCAGGCTGGTTATCGTCACCGGGTTCCAGGGGGTGACGGACCGCTTCGACGTGACCACGCTGGGGCGTGGAGGCTCGGATACCACGGCCGTCGCCCTGGCCATCGCGCTTAAGGCGGACCGGTGTGACATCTACACGGACGTCGATGGGGTTTACACCACGGATCCCCGCCTGGTGGCCGATGCGCGCAAGCTGCCGGAGATCTCCTACGAGGAGATGCTGGAGATGGCCCAGCTGGGATCGAAGGTGATGCATCCACGCTCCGTGGAGCTGGGGGAAGCCTACGGAATGCCGATCATGGTCCGATCCAGCTTCAACGACGAGCAGGGCACGCTGATTCACGAGGATAAGGGCATGGAAACGAGGAAGAGGGTGCGGGGCATCGCCCACGATCTGAATGTGGGCAAGGTCACCGTAGTAGGTGTTCCAGATCGTCCGGGACTGGCCGCTTCGGTCTTTGAGCCGCTCGCAGCGGCTGGCGTCAGCGTGGATGTGATAGTGCAGAACGTCAGCGTGGAGGGCTCCACCGACCTCTCCTTCACCGTGGCCAGGACGGACCTGGCGAAGGCGCTGCGCATCGTCGAGCCGGTAGCTCGAGAGATCGCCGCCAAACAGGTACAGAGCTCGGACAATCTGGGGAAGGTGTCCGTGGTAGGTGCCGGCATTCAGAGCGCGCCTGGTATCGCGGCGGCCATGTTCAGGGCGCTGTACGACGTGGGGATCAACATCGGCATGATCTCCACCTCTGAGATACGAATCACTTGTATCGTGGACAGGGAAAAGGTAGAGGAGGCGGTGCGGACGCTCCACGCGACCTTCGAGCTGGATCAGCCGTAGGCTCTTACCGCGCGGCCCTCTTGTCGCCGTCCGAGATGCTGTCGCGGAGAAGGCGGAAAACCATGCTGAGTAGGGCGGCGGCTATCACGACGGCACCGCTGGTGAGAGCAATCCCAAGTCCGTCTTTGGCCGTCAGAACCAGCCCGAGGCCGGCCAATAAATCCGGCCGGGCCGAGAGCACCAGCCCCGTGAGCAACCCAACCACGGCGATGACTGTGATTGCCGTGACCAGGATCGAAAGCAACTCCAGCGTACGCGCCATTGGGGCCTCCCGCCGCTGCCATATGGCAGCCGGCGTTCAAACCACAGGATCATCCTCGTCCATTGACTGCAAAGGCCGTGCCCGCGTCAGCTAGCCTCAGGCGAAAGCACGGGACCTCTGATCCACAGGAAGGGTGACTTTGAAGGTGCTGCCCTCCCCGACCTGGCTTGTGGCTTCGATCTCACCGCCATGGCTCTCCACGATAGTGCGGGCGATAGATAGTCCGAGCCCCGTTCCCTCCTCGCTGTATCGGCGGGCATTCTCCGATCGGAAGAACTCGTTGAAGATCCTCGGGAGGTCCGCGGAGGGTATCCCTATCCCCGTGTCTGCTACCTGGATGAGAACCGCGTTTTCCGCGTAGTCAACCTTGATCTCTACCCTGCCCCCATTGGGGGTGTAGTTCACGGCGTTGGATACCAGGTGAGTCAGGAGCTGCTCCAGTGCGGCGGCGTCGCCTGAGACGGGTGGCGTATTGGGGGTGAGCCGCGTCAATAGGGAGATGCCGGCCACTGCTGCCCTGGCGGCCTCGGCCGCTGCCACCCTCTCCGCTATCTTCGTCAGATCAACTGGCTCCCGCTCCGCGAACAGTCGGGCATCTCGGGCTCTGGACAGCACCAGCATGTCAGAAACCAGGGCAAGCAGTTCCCGACTCCGTCTCTCAGCCCTCAGGATGATCTCGTGCTGCCTGGCGGGCACCTCCCCTGCCACACCGTCCAGCATGCTTTTCAGCCATCCCTGGATGGCGACAAGTGGCGGCCTGATCTCGTGCGAGATCCTCCGCAGATTCTCGCTCTTCATCTGTTCCAGTTTCGTCAGATTTCCGCAGGCGTCCTCGAGCTCCTGAGCCTTTCGCTCCAACTCCGCGGAGAGTTTCAGCATCTCGAGGTCCCTTCGTCTCAGCCTGGCCACGATGGAGGTAGCCATGTAGGCGGATAGGTAAAGGGTGCTGGCGAACACCATGAAGTAGATCGCGACGAACTGAAAGTCCCCGGCTAGGTCGTAGCCAGCCGGCCCCAGCAGATGAACGTGGGGTATCAGGCCCACGAACTCTCCGAACAGCAGCCCGCCGTACAGGACACAGGCCACGGTTGCCTGAACGAAGGTCTCCAGGCGCGACAACAGGATGCTCGCGATGACCACGTGGAAGATGAAGTAGAAAGCCAGGGGGTTCTCGATGCCCCCCGTGAAGTGAATCAGCAGGGTCAACGAGAGAAGGTCCGTCACGATCTGTCCGTCGGTCAGGAGCCGGACCTTGCGGATATGCTCCTGCTGAGGGCGGGCCTCGCTCCACTTCAGACCGATGATGTAGAGGGAGTTGTACATCGCCACGGCGGCGCCGATCAGGTAGAGGGGAACCGGATCGAGACTCATCCCCAGCACGGAGACGGCCATAAAGGTGCCGTAGATAATGGCTGAAGACGCTATCCATCGAAGCTGAATCAGCCAGTAGACACGTTGGCCGAGCTCGATCTCTACCGGGGCAGGCTTCAGCACGTTAGCCTCCGTCCAAGACACAACGACACCCCCTCCATGCTCCGAAGCCTTCGTGAATGGGCTAGAAGAGGACATCCACTACCTCGAAGCGGGGGTGCCGCCGTCAGCACCCTGGTGGAGGGATGCTAACACACGACCTGCAAGAAGACAAGCAGTATGACAGGCTAAACGTTAGTGGGAGGGAATGCACGCACAAACAACCACGAAGGCACCAGGACAACACGGCTTTCCGTACTTGGTCGTTGTGTCTTCGTGGTTACTGGATAGGTCCTTGCTGCCGATCTATGACTCGTCGGCCTTCCGGTCTTTCATCTTGAGATGGCCCTCGAAGAAGGCCCCCTCCTGGATGATCAGGATGGCGGCGGTCAATTCACCGGTTACGCGGCCGGTGGCCAGCACCTCGAGCCGTCCATCGCATGTGACGGAACCGTCGAGTTTGCCCGCGATGGTTGCGTTCGCAGCGGTGACCTTGGCGTTAACCTTCGCGCTCTCCTCGATCACCAGCGATTTGTCACAGGCAATCTCGCCTTGAACGGTACCCTTGATCCGCATGCTGGATTCGCACCGGAAAGTGCCGTCGAAGAACGAATGAACGCCTATAACGGTCTCTACATCCTCGGATTCATCCCGGACAGCCCCGGGCTGCTGAGGACGCGAGTAGGGCTGGGTAACCACGGGCCTCGACGCGGCCGGAGCGGGAGTTGGAGCAGGCTGGGGCGCCTCGTACGGCGTTGGGGCCGGCTCCGTGTGCTGTTGCTCCTTTGTCGGCGTCTCCTCGGCGGTTCGCGGCTGGTTGCCTAGCACTCTCGAGAAACGGGACCACTCAGAGTCTTCGGTCTTCTTTAACACCCACTCACCTCCCGAGCCTTTCAACGACTCAGATTTTCCCTTCCAGTTCTGGTGTCAGCGGCGGAAATCCCCAGATCCTAGTCGGCTGGTAGCGCGCTGCGTCCATGCTGTGTCGCTGCCGAACGTGTAGCAAGGCAAAAGCTGGCCTGCCCGGACCTGAACGAAAGATAGGACGTGCTGAAGGGGAACTCTATATTGAGCCGTAGTATACTGGTCTCTACTCCATCGTGCAATCTATTCGCAGGGATTCGGGGTCAGGGGCCAGCGTCCGGAAACAGGATGGACAGGATCAACAGGATGTATATAGGATAGTCTTACCGGCAAGTCCTTCTTATCCTGCATATCCTGTCTATCCTGTTTGGTCCTTTCAGTTCCCCGACTCCTGCCCCCCGACCCCTGTTAGGGCACGGCGACAGCGGGCGCGAATTTGTGCCAGCCGGTGGCTTGCTGGTAGGCGTGGGCAATCCGCAAGGCGCTTCCTTCTGTGAAGGGCGGTGTTGCCACCTGCAGTCCAACCGGCATGCCGTTGGAGGCGAAGCCGCACGGCACGCTCACTGCCGGTAGGCTGTTCAGGTTGAACAACCGTGTATGCCGAACCATGGTGGTGCCTCGTGGTTCGCTGAACCCGTCGAACTGAATCACCTCCTGGTCCCGCTTTGGGGCCGTAACGGGCACAGTCGGGCAGACGATGGCATCGTAGCGCTGGAGCACTTCCGCAAATCGTTGGATGAGCAGCCGGCGGATCCGCTGCCCCTTCAGGTAGTCCGTGGCGGCGATGAAGAGGCCGGTCTCCAGCCGCGCCCGCACCTCTGAACTGAAATCCTCGGGTCGGGTTCGCAGGTTTTCCTCGTGGTAGGCCGTGACTTCACTGGAGAGGATAGCGGTAGAGGCACCGATGGCGGCCGACACCTCGTCCATCGACAGCTCCTCCACCGTTGCTCCCAGTCCACGCAGCACGTCCAGCGCAGCCTGGAAAGCCGCCGTTACGCCCGGCTCCGCCGGGTCCGTGGCGTACTCCCGCAGCACCGCTATGCGTAATGCCGAGATGCCCTGCGACAACGCCGCCTGGTAGTCCGGCACCGGCTCGGCGCTGGAAGCAGGGTCCCTTGGATCCCAACCGGCGATCGCTCCCAGGATAAGGGCGGCGTCTTCGGCGGTTCTGGTCAAGGGCCCGACGTTGTCCAGGGACCAGGCGCAAGGAACGGCGCCGTAGCGGCTAACTCGCCCGTAAGTCGGTTTCAGGCCGACCAGCCCGCACAGCGCCGCCGGATTTCGAATGGAGCCCCCTGTGTCGCTGCCGAGCGCAGCGGAGCACATGGAAGCCGCGACGGCAGCGGCGGACCCGCTGCTGGAGCCCCCCGTTATCCTGTCCAGGTCCCAGGGGTTGCGGACGTCGCCGTAGTGCGGATTGAGGCCGGTGGCGCCATAGGCGAACTCGTTCATGTTGGTCTTGCCCACCGTCACCGCCCCGGCCGCACGCAGACACGCAACTACCGTCGCGTCTTCGGTTGGGACGAAGTCCCTCATTATCTTCGAGCCCGCTGTGGTTCTGACCCCCTTCGTGTAGAGGAGATCCTTCAGCGCGATCGGGATCCCGTGTAGGGAGCCGCGGTACTCACCGCGGCCGATCTCGGCCTCGGCTTCTCGCGCCTCCGCGAGGGCCGAATCCCTCGTCACCGTAATGAAGGCGTTGATCTTTCCGTCGATTCGGTCGATCTGCCGCAGCACCGACTGTACCAGGTCCACCGGCGAGATCTTCCTGGATGCGATAAGTTTGGACTGTTCGGCCAGGGTGAGCAGGCACAATTCCCCCTCGCTCATCACTGCTCCTCCCACACGAAGATCGTGGCGGGCTCCGTCTCTCCGAGTGCCAGGCTGTCCATTCGGCGCAGGGTGCGGTACGTGGCTTCCCATTGGGACAGGACGGATCGCTGCTGTTCCTCCCGTAGCGCTACGCCTCCGGTCGGAATCATGAGATCGGGCTGGGGCAGCCGGCTCGTGTCCGGGCGAGGCTCACTCTCCATCTGCTTCACCTCAATCGCTTCTGACGCTCAACTCCGCGGTGTTTGATCTTGCACAGGTAGGTAAATGCTGGACCTAATGGTCCCGTGCGAAGCGAACGGCCGCTTCTGCCAGGACCTGGGTAGGATCTACCACGGGCACGCCGGCGTCGCCGTCCCGAAGCACCAACGGGAGTTCCGTGCAGGCGGTGAGCAGCGCCTGGGCCCCCTGTGCTGCCAGCCGCTCGGCCACTCCGTGGACCTTCTCACGGACCGCCGGCCCTTTGTCCCCTGCCTTGACGCTGAATATCGCCGACTGGAGGATCTCCTGGTCGGCCTCGGCGGGGGATATCGCCCTCAGTCCCCGGGCCTCCAGCCTATCGTGGTAAAGCCGGAGCCGCGTTGTGGCGGTAGAAGCCAGTACCCCAACCGTTCGGATGCCGGGAAATCGCCGCCGCAGCTCGTCCACGGTCTCGTCGGCTATGTGGAGAACGGGGATCTGAACGGCCTCCACGATTCGGTCGAAAAAGAGGTGGGCGGTGTTGCACGGAATCACGATGAAGTCGGCGCCAGCCATCTCGAGGTTACGAGCGGTGGACTGAAGAAGCGGCGTGGGGTCTTCACCGTTGCCCAACAGCTTCGCTTGACGGGAGGGAATCTTGGCGTTGTCGTCGACGATGATGTGTAGATGCTCCTGGTCCCTGGTCGCGGGTGTGGCCGCGACGATCTTGCCAAAGAGGTCGACGGTGGCCTCCGGTCCCATTCCCCCTAGAATACCGACAGTCTTCTC
>JAJYKO010000092.1 GCA_021788565.1 Chloroflexota bacterium | reverse complement strand
CTCGGCCGGCGCGAGGTGTCCGCTGATGTAGGCGCCCCGGTATCCGAGCCCGCGGGCGATGGCGATCTGCTTTGCCGCGAGCTCATGGAAGAAGGCCTTGCCCTTATCCGATGAGGCCGCCTGCTTCTCGGTGATCGCCAGCAGTTCGTCGCTCACGACGACGCCCGGGACGGCGCCCCGGTTGAAGAGCCGAGCCAGCGATCCCGTGAGGACGCACACGTTGGCGATGAGGTATGGGGGTTGGGGACTGAATCCCCTCTCCTTCGGTTTGTAGGGGCGGACGGCCGTGTCCCCCCGCCCGGACGGGCCGGCAGAGCCGCCGGCCCCTACAGGATCCCCACGTCCCCGCGTCCCCGCATCGCCCACTCTCCCCGTCTCTCCATCGAGGTACCGCAGAAGCTCATCCCACTTGCGGGAGTCGTAGCCCACCTGCGTAATGATGAATCGGGCACCGTTGGCGACCTTGGATTGCAGCTTCAGGTACTGGGGAATCAGCTCGCGCTCCTGCAGCTTGAACGGAGACACTGTCGCGCCCAGGAAGAGGTCGGTAGGCGGAAGACGATCGGGCTCACCCCTGCGCGGCTTGATCACCCTCATCCCGTGGTTCATGTCGTCGAGCATGTGGAGCAGTCCAACGGAATCGACGTCGAAGACGGCGCCCGGTTGCCCCATGTATCCATCCACCGGATGATCGCCAGACAGGCAGAGGATGTTCTGAAAGCCCGCGTCGGCGAGGGTCCAGGCCCGGCTCTCCAGACCGTTGCGGTTCAGGTCCTTGCAGGTGAGGTGGATGATCACGTCCTGGGCGCGTTCCAGCAGCATCGAACCCAGCGACTCCGGGGCTATCTTGGGATGGCCCCCGGCGTTGTCCGTGATGCTGAGGGCATCGCCGATGCCGATCTCCGTGAGTTCCAGAGCCGTGGAGACGACCTTCGCGGCAGAGGGCTCGGTGAGCAGGCCGCGGGTCGTCACCAACTCCACGACGCGGACGAAGCTTCCCGGCTCCGCCAGCCGCGCGCGGAAGGTCCACGGCCAGACCTGTCGACTTAGGATTGCGCTGTCCTGCGGACTCTCGACGTCGCCTACCATACCGCACCCCCGAGCCCCAATAGCAAGTAGCAGCTTTCTTTACTATTCTACTACAGGAGTCTAGTGGCACGGGAATCATTGGTCTGCGACCTTTGTCGCAGTGGGGGGTGGGGGAGCAGATGACTTGCGAGAGCCGTCGGCAGCCGGAACGGTGGTAGGGGCCGGCGGGCTTTCAGCCTTGACGCTGTGCCCGCTGTACCACGTCCTACTGGCCTGGCCAACTCGAACGCCAGTTGTAGGGGCCGGCGGCTCTGCCGGCCCGCTCCGTTCCGGCCGCCTGCCTTGCTAGACAGGTGAGCGCGCGCCCGCCGATGCCTTATAATAGGAACCGGAGCGGAATTTCACCCCTCCCGTCCCATTGCCGGATCGTCTAGCGGTAGGACTCGGGACTTTGGATCCCGTTACAGAGGTTCGAATCCTCTTCCGGCAGCTCCTCCAAATAGGCCCCGTGCAAGGCCGTTTTACGCACGGGGCCGCCTCATTCCTCGACCCCGGGAAGCAGTACGAGCGGGTTTGACCCCCTAACTGACCCCTTAACGGCGAAGAAGGTCTCCATCTGGGCGGCCCCATCGGCACTCATCGAGGGGAGGACGTGGGCGTAAATGCGCATTGTCATGGAGACATCGGCGTGGCCCAGCATCTCGGACACGAGCTTGGGATGCACCCCGCGCGTTATTAGGATCGTGGCGAAGGTGTGCCGGAGGTCGTGGATCCGGATCGGGGCAAATCCCAGGCGCCTGGCCGCTCTCAGCCACCCCCTGGCGAGCCTGGGATCCGTAGAGGGGAGCCCCAGTCGCCGTGGTGAAGACCAGGCCGAGCCTGTCGCGCCACGAACCTGCCGCGAAGTCCCGCCCCTGGGCCAGTCTGGCCTCGAGGGCCGCCATAAGATCGGCGAGCCCTGCGGAGATGGCCACGGTCCGCCGGGACGAGCTCGACTTGGGGCGCAGCAGCTCCTCCGAGTCGGCCCAACGTCGCGGCAGCTGGGCCCTCACCACGACCGTCCGGTTCTCCAGGTCGACGTCGCGCCAGCGAAGCCCGAGGGCCTCACGTAGTCTCAGGCCCGTCGTGACCAGCGCTACCCACAGACAGTGATAGCGTCCCTGCCCGTGTCGGCCGCCAGCCTTTCGACCTCCGCCTCGGACAGGACGTCCATCAGCTGCTCATCCGCCTTCGGAGAGGCCATTTCCGCCATGGGATCTGCAGTGATCAGTCGCCGGCGTTTGGCCTCCTTCAGGGCACTGTGGAGCATGCCGTGCGCGACGTGGACAGCTGAGGCGGCCAAGCGACCCAGCAGCACCGCCTCGGCATCCTCGATGTCGTCGACGGTGAGGGTCCGCAAAAGATCGTTACGCGCCTTGATGGCCGCTTTCTCCGTGCGGCCGTAGACCGATCGGCGCGTCCCGTGCCGAATGCCGGCGGTCGAGGTCACTTCTCGGTCGCCGGTTCTTTGTCGCAATGGAACATATCATATGCGCAGCATATCGCCTTGTCAATAGTGGATATGTACCCTACAATACGCTGGATAGGAGGTGGCGCTGAATGCCCAGCAGTAAGCCGGTGATCACCATGGTAGTCGAGCCCAAGTTTCTCGACCGGATCGAGGATTTCAGGTTCGAAAACCGCTTCCAGACCCGCACAGCGGCGGTTCTGTGGCTGCTGGAGTGGGCGCTGGAGCAGAACCCCAAGCCCGAGAAGAGGCCACAGGACACCGCCCGTGCCTAGGCTGCCGAGGATCACCGCGGGCGAGCTGCTGCGCGCGCTGCGCGGGGACGGCTGGGAAGTCTCCCGCCAGTCGGGCAGCCATCACATTCTCCGTCATCCGACCAAGAAGGGCGCCGTCGTGGTCCCATACCACGGAGGGCGCGACCTTCGGACCGGCACACTGGCATCCATCATCGACCAGGCCGGACTCACGGCCGATGATCTGAGGAGGTTACTGTGAAGGAGCGTAGCTACTCCATAATCCTGCATCCCGCCCCGGCCGACGAAGGTGGCGGCTATACCGTTACCGTCCCTGCCCTGCCGGGCTGCGTGACCGAGGGAGACACCCTGGAGGAGGCGATCTCCATGGCGAAGGACGCGATCTCCCTCTACATCGAGGACCTCATCGCCCACGGCGAGCCGGTGCCCGAAGAGACTGAGGCCACGCAGTCGGTAGTCGTCCGGATCGCCGCTTAGCCCATTGCGTTTCGCGTCCCCGTGCCAAGATATGGATGTCTCCACTGGAAACGGTGATGATCTTCATCGGATGGATCACCTCCTTCCGGTGATGAGTCCATCCATCCAGACCGTCTACAGCGGGGATCTCCCTGTTTTCTACGCCGCGCCGGCGCCACCTCTTAGATCCACATGAGATGGGATCCGACCCCCAAATTGACCCCGTAGCCGATTCGGAGGGCAACAAGAGAGGGCGATTCCGAGAGCCGGAAACGCCCTCTAACCATGCCCGCCACGCACGAAACCGTAGGCCGAGAAGGCTCCCGCGGACCCTTGCAGGCACCTTCCTGGTAACAGAGGTTCGAATCCTCTTCCGGCAGCCAGTCATCGGTTACTTTGAACCATGATTTCTCCTACGATGAGCATAGTTTGGCGCCCGCGAAAGCACAGCCCTGACTATCGATTGTTCAGGAGTACGTCTGCGCAAACACCGTATCCGTCAGCCAGCGCTTGAAGGACTCGTTGTCGCTGAACTCCTTGAAAAGCTGGGTGTCGTCGGATAGCAGGGCGGTCATGACCCGCAGGAGAGCCTTGTCGTGCTCGATGCGGGCGTTCTGCCGGTCGGAGTTCTTCTTCGCGTTCTGGTAGGCCGTGTCCGCCGCCACCCTGGCCGGTATCTCCTCGGTGATCAACTTGCGGACGCGGTCACCATCGGTCCAGGGGATGTTCCCGAACTGGTCGTTGAAGGTCTTCAGGATGTCGGACAGCCGCTCCAGTTCCGGCTCGGGCTTGCCCCCGACCGCACCTGCCGGCACCGGCTCGATCTCGGCGTCCTCGTCGGGTAGCTGTATCCTCACCACCGCCTGCTTCTCCACCCTGTAGCTGTCCATGTCGATGGACTCCAGGATGCCCCTGGAGAGATCCTCCTCGACAGGGGCGGGCAGCTTCGGCACGAGGAAGTCCAGGAAGATCGAGAGCTTCTCCCACTCGGCGTTGGTGTAGGGCAGGATCGAGGAGAGGAAGCCGTAGGTGCGCAGGAAGGCTTTGGCCTTGCCCTTGAAGGCCACCTGGCCGTCCTCGTCGAGTTCGTCCTTGTAGACGGCGACGCAGGCATCCAGGATGGGATCGAGCTTATCCCTATTAGCGCCAGCGAGGTAGAGTTCCACGACGGCCTGGATCTGGCCGTCCGAGTACACCTGGTAGCCGTCAAGCTCGCCCTTCAGGTCGTGCAGCTTGTTCGGGTCGGTCTCGTCGGCCAGGATCGTCGTCCTGTAGTATTCCTCGAAGGCCATGCGGATCGTGTCGGCGTCGTTCATGAAGTCCAGCACGAACACGTCGTGCTTCTTGGGGTGGGCGCGGTTGAGGCGGGAGAGGGTCTGGACCGCCTTGATGCCCGCGAGCACCTTGTCCACGTACATGGTGTGGAGGAGCGGCTCGTCATATCCAGTCTGGAACTTGTCGGCACAGATCAGGAAACGGTAGGGGTCCTCCACGATCCTGTCGGGGATGAGGTTGCTGGCAAAGCCGTTGAGGGATGCCTCGGTCACCTTCGCCCCGCCGTACTCGTGCTCTCCCGAGAAGGCGACGATGGCGCTGTAGGGACTCTTTGACTCGGAGAGGTAGTCGCTGATGGCGTGGTAGTACTGGATCGCCCTCTCGATCCCCGTCGTCACCACCATCGCCCTCGCCTGCCCCCCGATCTTACCGAGGGCGATGACCTGCTCGCTAAAGTGGTCCACCATGATCTCGGCCTTGAGGCGGATCGCGTAGTCGTGGCCCTCCACGTAGCGGCGTAGCTTCTTCCGAGCCCGCTTCACGTCGAACTCCGGATCTCCCGGGACGGTCTTGACCAGCCGGTAGTAGGAGTTGACCGGCGTGTAGTAGGCGAGCACGTCCAGGATGAAGCCCTCCTGGATCGCCTGCTTCATGGTATAGCTGTGGAAGGGGCGATGGCGCACCTTCTCGCCCTCGGGGCACGCCTCGCCGAAGATCTCCAGGGTCTTGTTCTTGGGGGTAGCTGTGAAAGCGAAGTAGCTCGCGTTGGGGAGCATCTTCCGGCTCTCCATGATCCGGTTGATCACGTCCTCGATGGTCTCGTCGTCCTCCTCCGACCCCGCCTCGGAGAGCACCATGCTCATCTTCGCGGAACTCTTGCCGCCCTGGCTGGAGTGGGCTTCGTCGATGATGATCGCGAAGTTCCTGCCTCGGTGCTCGTCCCCGATCTCCTGGAGGATGAAGGGGAACTTCTGTACCGTGGAGATGACGATCTTCTTGCCACCCTCGATGAACCTGCGCAGGTCGCCCGAGCTATCGGCGTGACCTACCGTCGAGCCGACCTGGGCGAACTGCTTGATGGTGTCCCTGATCTGCTGGTCGAGGATGCGCCGGTCGGTGACCACGATGATGGAGTCGAAGACCTCCCTCCCGTCATGCCGTAGGCCGATAAGCTGGTGGGCGAGCCAGGCGATGGAGTTGGACTTGCCGCTACCGGCCGAGTGCTGGATCAGGTAGCGCCTACCGACCCCATGACCAGCCGCATCGGCCAGGAGCCTGCGCACCACGTCCAGTTGGTGGTAGCGGGGGAAGATCTGCTCCCGCTTCTTCCTGCCGGTCTTCTCGTCCTTCGGCTCGACGACCTGGCAGTAGTTCTCCAGGATGTCGGTGAGGCCGTCCCTGGTCAGGATGCGCTTCCACAGGTAGTCGGTCTTGATGCCGTCGGGGTTGGGAGGGTTGCCGGCCCCGTCGTTCCAGCCCTGGTTGAATGGCAGGAACCAGGACTCTTTGCCCTTCAGGGCCGTGGAGAAGCGCACCTCACTGTCGTCCACGGCGAAGTGGGCGATGCAGCGCCCGAACTGAAACAGAAGCTCCTTCGGATCGCGGTCGCGCTTGTACTGCTGGACGGCATCATCGACGGTCTGCTTGGTGAGGCTGTTCTTGAGTTCGAAGGTGAAGACGGGCAGGCCGTTGATGAAGAGGCAGAGGTCCAGGGCAAGCTGGCTCTCGTCGATGCTGTACCTGAGTTGCCGGCTGACGCTGAAGCGGTTGTGCAGGTAGCGCTCGGCAGCGGCCCTGTTGCCTATCGAGGGGGTGCCGTAGAAGAGGTCCAGGCTGTGGGGGCCGTGCTTGATGCCGCGGCGCAGTACGTCGATGGTGCCGCGCTTGGTGATTTCGCCCTGGAGTCGAGCCAGGAACTTCCGGCGAGTCGGGCTGTCGTGGTCGAGATCGAGCGCCTCGGCCACCTTCGGCTGAGTCGCCTCCAGGAAGGCGCGAAGCTGGGCAAGGTCCACGGCGTACTCGCGGTCGTAGTCCCTGGCGTCCCCGAGCAGCCAGCCGGTCCCGTCGTAAGGGACGCCCTCATCCTGGATCGCCCCTCCAATGGGCGAAGCGGCGGTGCCGACCATCGCGGTGACGATAAGGCTCTCCAGTCCCTTCTCGGTGGTGTCGGTGCTGGGCAAGGCTCCCTCCAGTTTGCGCTACACTTCTGCCCTCGGATACGTTCTTCCGCTCAGCCCTGAACCGTCCCGCCATCAAATACCCATCAAACAAACCTGCGCTGGCAATCGGCCGAGAATCACCGGTTCTGTGCGCATTTCTGGCTAGGCCAGTCTGGCTGAAGTGCTCTCGAAGGCCTCTGCATCAAATACCCATCAAATGCCATCGTCGGATCACTCATGCCCAGAATGGCACGTACTTCATCAGCCTACGAGCCGAATCCGGGTCGTGGGGTCGAACGAATCCTGCCTCCGTGGCTTCCTTGATCAGTCGTGAGGCGGTAGCGCTGTTCCTGGGTTCAATTCCAAATCGCTCGCGTAGCGAAGTGTTGGTCATGAAGTCACGACAAACATACTTGAGGGACGCATGGAGGTAACACGCCCGAATCCGATCTGTCTTGTCCATCCGCGTGAGCGGACGATGAGCCAGCAGCACCGCTCGCGTATTACCTTCCACTACCTCGAAGATTGGTGCAGGGAGCTGAAACGCTTCCATCTGGGAGACCACCTTGTCTACTCCACTGCCTCGTTCCTCGCAGACTCCGGCCCGTCGGAGAAAGGAAGCGAGCATCTCGTTGCGAGATCGAGGAGGTGAGTCCAGAAAGCGATCGGTGCTCACCAGCGGCTCGCCGGGATTGGTTATCTCCATCCGATCGTCGAAGATCTCCACCATAGGACCGCTGCCAGTGACGTGGAAATCCTGATGGATGAAGGCGTTGGCCACCAGCTCCCGCACGGCCAGATCTGGATACATGGGGACCGTCTTTCGGAGCGCTTTCCCCATCACCTCGTTCGAAGGAATCTGAGCGCTGATGTAGTCGATGAGACCCTCGAACCCGACCGCGTATCCTTTGGCCCCAGCCTGCTCCCGTAGCGTCTCTACCCGGCTGTTGCCCTTGTAAATAATCACTCGGATCGCTTTGCGGGACAGCGTTCGGAACTCCTTGAGGCGCTTGGCAAGGAGGATTGCACCCAGGTTGGTTATGTCCCACTTCCCGTCGGGAGACCTCAAGATGAGGTCATCCGCCGCCAGTGCCTGCAAGATGCGGTCGCGCGATGCTGGAAGTGGCAGGTGGAGGAGGTCGAAATAGGAGGGATATTCCAGAAGTCCCAGCACATCCCGGGCAGCCAGGCCATCGGCCGCGACGATGCACTCGAACGGCTTCTGGTCAAAGATGCGCCACAGCTCTCGTTCCTTTTCAGGATACTCCCTGAGCCGCTTCTTGTAAGAACCGACCCTGATAAACTCTTGCCCATTGAATTGGACAGGGTGGCCAGAAGCGCGAGCGATCTCAAGGACAATCAGCGGGAGACCATCCGCCTCGGAAGCAAAGAACCGGAAGTTGATCCGTGGGGACAGCTGCCGCAGCAGCCAGTTCTCAAGCTCTTCGCTATGAACCCTCTCGAGGCCGGGGGAGAAAGAGGTGCCCACCACGTCGTGGGTGACGTCATCTATGCCCCAGACCACGTAAGCGAAGGCTTTTCCGGTCAGGGCCGCAGAGTTAGAGAGGGCCGAGATGTATTCGCCAATCTCCTGCGGTTCGGCCTTGTTCCTCTTGAACTCGACCCACTCGGTCTCATTGGGAAGCTTGCGAAGCTCCTGGACGAGACCGATAAGGTAATCCGTGGAACGGTCGGTGGTCACGTTTCGTCCTCTGCTGTAGCTTCCGGCTCGGCGCCTTCGTCCTCCACGCAATTCTCTCCCAGGAGGTGCTCCTCTTCAACTGACACCGCTTCCTCGCCCTGTTCCGGCAGGTTGGCGGCCGCTTCCCGCACGTCCAGCTTGCCCGTCACCACGTCGGCGATGAGACGGGTGCGGTACTCGCGTATGGCTTCGACCTGGGTTCGGAAGCGAACCATCGCTGCTTCTAGGGGAGCGAGATCTCGGCCCAAACGGGCGACAATCTGATGCTGCTCCAACAACATGGGGAACGCGATGGGGCGCCCAGCCATCGACTGCAGGTTTATCCTTTGCCGAGTTGCGCCCCTCGACAGGACTTGGGTGGCGGCGGATGCCGTAGCCGAAAGGTAGTGTGCCGCAAACTGAGGATCGACCCGTCGGTCATCGAGCCGGAACCTGAAGCAGTCCGCCTTTACCATCGCCGGTCCGATGTCTTTCGGCGCCACGCATGACCTGCCTGCGGGATGGTTCTCGTCGCCGAGTCCCGCGATCAAGACATCCCCCTCCATGACCGTGTGGTCTCCCAGTGTCGCGTAGTACGACGGAGAGATGAAGGCTGCGTCTGACCCCTGAAACTCCCCCTGCCCAATGTTTTGGAGGCGGACCACCCTGATGCCGTGATCCGTGTAGTGCGCGGACTTCAGGCCGGAGCCAAACGGTCCATCGCACCGCTCAAGAGTCACGCGTCGCAATGGCATCACGCTCCAGTGCTCAGGCACGTCGCCCTGCCACTCCACGCCTGAGGGCTTGAGGCGAACGTTGGGATCGAGGCCGCGAGTCACGGCCTGGTTGATGATCGCCTGCTTCTGCTCGTTCAAGAGCGCGATCAGCTTCCTCTTTGCCACGAGGTAGCGCCGGATACGGCGGTCGGCATAGTCGAGAAAGCGGGCGAGGGCATCTTGCTCGGCACGGGGTGGCAACGGGACAAACTGTGACGCGAAGGCATCGAAACGAAAGTCCGTAGAACGCTCGCGTATACCCTTGGCCAGAGCGAGTATCCACTGGCTCCGAGCCATCTCACGCACGATGTGAGCATAGAACCATGGGTTTGCGTTGGCAGAGGGTCGACAGACGGAGTAAACCGGCGTGCACTTGCCATGGGAGTCGGAGACACCAACCGCACCGGCGAAGGCGTCCATCGCGTGGATAACGAGATCACCCTTATGCACGCCTTGGTAGCCGATCTCCTTCAGTGCCTCCGTGAACCCGCGCTCACGTCTATTCTTCCTCAGGGTGACCATTCCGTCGCGGAAGCATGTCACCACGCCGTCGTCTTCGCAAACTTCTCGATTCATCTTGCGGAACAGCCACTTGGCCCGCTCGATCCCCCAGTGCTCCGGCACTTGCCCTAACCACGGTACGCCGGAGTCCTTGTAGGCGGGATAGGGCTTGAGGCCATCGATCATCCTACGAGTCCGCACCGTCGAACATGGAGGGCTGTCTGACCTGCCCCGAGCGCCACTCGTACCGCACGGGCTTGTTCAGCTTTCTCACTCGCCCCTCCTCAAGCGCGCGGCTGAGCCAGGCACCGATCTGCGACCTCGTGATGCCCAGAACCTCCATCAACTGCTCCGGCGTGACAGGCGCTCCGGTGGAGAGCCGCTCCAGCCGAGCGAGGAATGGTCCGTACAGATCCAGGTCCGCCGAGTCCGCCGCGCCGGTCGAGCGTGGCCCTCCCGTGCGATCTTCCGCCGTGTAGGGAGGCGGGCTATCGGAGACGGACAGCACGTGGGAGGGTGCCGCGTGCGCATCTGACGTCGCATCTGACGTCGCATCTGAAGGCAGAGGCTCCACGTCGAACAGCCCCTTCTGCCCGCCGACCTCCTGATCCTCGGTGGGTGCGAACAGGCCGGAGAGCTTGAAGTCCGACTCTGGTAGCCATCGGGCTCCCTTGCCCACCAGGGCAGAGTTGCCCGATGCTTTGTCCCTCGCGGGCTTGACCCAGAGCGGCACCCAGCGGTTTCTCAGGTTCTCAGTTGCGCCGTGCCAGGTGCCGCCCTTGCCGGCGCCGGTGGCAATTACGATGGCAACGTCCGCGAGGCAGTAGATGTATCTGTTGCGCGCCATGGCGTTGCCTACGTCGAACCCGGCTTCAGGATTGAAGGGCGAGATAAGCGCCAGATTACCGGACATCAGGCCCTTCCGGTACTTGGATGAGGTCGCGCTCCTCAGGAGGTTGTCGGCCAGGACCCCCACAACCGCGCCCTGCAACTCAAGCGCTCCCAACATGGCGGCCTCGTCCACCCCGCGCGCTCCGCCCGACACCACGGAAAGATGTTCCAGCGCCGCTGCTGCGCCCAGACGCGAAGCAAATGCCAGGTCTTCCTCACTCGCTTCCCGAGAGCCAATTACAGCTACTCCTCCCCGATTGAGTAGCCCACGGTCGCCAGCTCCAAAGAAGAAAGGCGGCGCCTCTGTCTTGAGGCGCCTCTTCAACCGCACAGGGTAGTCGACATCGGATCGAGTGATGACCCAGAGACCGGCCCGCTCCCAACGCTCCATCACCAGGCCCAGGGCACCAGCCCGACCCAGCAGGTAGCGAATTCGCTCCAGCGTGATCGCCGAATCAATCCACCCCTCCAGGATAGACCCGGGATCCTGCCTGAGTAGCGTTTCTGGCACTATGCCCCGATCATGTAGCCACTGGGCAAACCTGCCCCACTCCACAGGGCCGAGTGGCCTGGGGTCGTTCTTGCTCGGCTTACCCAGGTGAGCCGTGAGGAGGAGAATCGCCTGAGCCTGATTGGTGATACTCATATCAATCCCCGGTGCTGGTAGTCGCCAGGGCTACCGGCCAGACCACGCCTGCTCCGGCCTGCCGTAAGAGAGCTGCTACCACCGTCATGGTCCAGCCCGAGTCGACTACGTCGTCCATGAGCAGCACGGCGTCAGCACGCACGCCGCCGTCGACCCGGAAGACGCCATCCAGGTTAGCACATTGATGGTAACGGTTCTGCTGTAGCTTCTGCGGCTCGTTGTCGCGTACCTTTGTCACTACGGGCAGAAATGGCAGCCCCAGCCCCTCGGCTACCCGCTGAGCG
>JAJYKO010000091.1:10697-11509 GCA_021788565.1 Chloroflexota bacterium | reverse complement strand
GTCGCCGCCTACTCCATCCGCCAAACCTACGGTCACCTTCTTGACCAGTTCGAGACTGCATTTCAGAGGGCAAACCCTCTCTTCACGCTACCCATCTACTATCCCCTCGCCTGGTATAGGGGTGACGACACCTCCATCGATCCGCTGGAAGAGGGGCGCCAGGCGCAGGTCGTTGGTCTGATCCGTACCCAGTTCCTCAAGCGTTTCGAGAGCTCCGTGTGCGCCTTCGAGCTCTCATGCGATCGTCTGCTGAACAAACTGCTCGCCTTCATCGAGGTCCACTCCGACACTGAGGGCGAGAAGAAGCGACTGGAGCGGTGGAAGCACCAGAACGCTAGCGTCCTCGGCTACGCCCACCAGCGCCACTTCGACTTCTGGGGCGACGAGGATGAAGATCCTGACGAGGACGTTGTCCCGCAGGAGTTCCTGGACGCTGCTCAGCGCCTCGATCCCAAACTGTTCGACGTCTCCGAGATGATCCAGGAGACTTTCCTGGATCTCGACCAGATCGTGCGCTTCCTCGACGCGGCTCGGAAGTTCGAGCCGAAGCACGACGACAAGCTCCAGAAGCTCATTCGCCTCCTCCGCTCCAAGGAGCTCGCTGGCGAGAAAGTGCTCATCTTCACGGAGTTCGCCGACACGGCCCGATACCTCCTTCGCCAGCTTAGGGAGGCGGGAATCGATGGCGTCGCCGAGGTGGACAGCGGTTCGAAGGCGAACCGGGCCGACATCATCCAGCGCTTCTCGCCCTACTACAACGGCAAGTCGACGGCGGAACTCGCTGAAGCCGGCAAAGAGGAGATCAGGGTACT
>JAJYKO010000091.1:0-10687 GCA_021788565.1 Chloroflexota bacterium | reverse complement strand
GCCTGAACCTCCAGGACGCCTGTCGGATGATCAACTACGACATCCATTGGAACCCGGTGCGTCTCATGCAGCGCATCGGCCGCGTGGACCGCCGCATGAACCCGGATGTCGAAAGGCGCCTCATCGCCGACCACCCGGACGCTGCCAGCTCCCGCGGCAAGGTGACCTACTGGAACTTCCTCCCGCCGGACGAACTGGACCGAATCCTCGCCCTGTTCACCACGGTCACGCGCAAGACGCTGCTGATCTCCAAGACCTTTGGCATCGAGGGCAAGAAGCTCCTCACCCCCCAGGACGACTACGATGCTCTCAAGGAGTTCAACCACGCCTACGAGGGCACGAGGACCACCATCGAGAACATGCACCTCGACTACCAGTCGCTCCTCCAAGCGGATCCCAAGCTCGAGGCCCGCCTGAAGCGCCTTCCTGGCTCTACCTTCAGTGGGCGAAAGCGCCCATCCAAGGGTCCACGCGGTATCTTCTTCTGCTATGCCCTCCCTGCCCTGGACAAGGAGTCGGGAGAGTTCACGATGGAGGCGGGAACTGCCCGCTGGTATCTATATGACCTCGACCGCGACTCGATTCTGGAGGAGCCTCAGGACATCGTCGATAGCATCCGATCGACCCCTGATACGCCGCGAAAGTGCACCACCCAGGAGCAGATACTCGTGGACATCCGAGGGAAGATCGAGAAGCATATCAAGAACAGCTACCTCAAACGCGTGGACGCACCCGTTGGGGTGAGGCCGGCACTGAAATGTTGGATGGAGCTGAACGAGGGGTGACGCTATGCCTACGGACCACCGCGCCGAGCTGAGGAGCATCCGCACCTTTCTGTCTCTCGTCCGGTATCTCCGCGACGAGATGGATTGGCCGATCGGCACCGACGACTTCGAGGAGTTGACCTTCGAGTACACGCCGGAGGAACTGGGCATCGACGCCGCGAGCGCCGCCAGGATCCAGGAGATCAAGCGCCTCCGCCCTCTCTCGGCCAACCAACCTTGGGGCATCTTCTTCGTCAAGTTCGAGCCGAAGCGCCTTCCGGTGGTCGCCCTGCGCCGCATCCTCAGCCGCGTGGTTCTCAAGAAGCGCGCCTCTGCCAACAGCGCCGAGCGCGCTGCGTGGAAGATGGACGACCTTCTCTTCGTATCGAACTACGGCCAGCAGGACGACCGTCGGATATCGTTCGCCTACTTCACCCAGGATGAGGAGATGGGGGACCTGCCGACGCTGCGCGTCCTCGGGTGGGACGGCGACGATACCAACCTCCATCTCGATTACGTCGCCTACGAACTCCAGAGCAAACTCCGCTGGCCCGACGACGACCGCGACGTCGACGCCTGGCGCTCGACCTGGGCGTCCGCCTTCACCCTGCGGAACCGCGAGGTCATCACCACCTCGAAGCGCCTGGCCGAACGCCTCGCGGAGATCGCCCGTGCCATCCGCAGGAAGGCCAACGAAGCCCTGGCCATCGAGAGTTCCAACGGGCCGCTCCGCCGCCTCATGGCCGGCTTCCAGAAAGCCCTCATCCATGATCTGACCGAAGACGATTTCGCGGACATGTACGCCCAGACCATCGCCTACGGCCTGCTCTCCGCGCGAGTCTCTCGTCCCGCCGGCCTCGTCGCCGACAACATGGCGGACCTGGTCCCTGTTACCAACCCCTTCCTCAAGGAGTTGCTGGAGACCTTCCTTCGCCTCGGCGGGCGTCGGCGGACCGGGAGTGCCGAGACCGGCATCGACTTCGACGAGCTCGGCATCAATGAGGTCGTGCACCTGCTGCGCGACGCCAACATGGAGGCGGTACTCCGTGACTTCGGCGACCGCAACCCTCAGGAAGACCCCGTCATCCACTTCTACGAGCTCTTTCTGAAGGAATACGACGCGAAGAAGCGCATGCAGCGCGGCGTCTTCTACACCCCGCGTCCCGTCGTCTCCTACATCGTGCGGTCCGTCCACGAGCTCCTCCAGACGGAATTCGGCCTCGCGGACGGCCTCGCCGACACTGCCACCTGGGGCGAAATGGCATCACGCCATCCAGGGTTGATCCTGCCCGAAGGCGTCAAGTCGACTGACCGCTTCGTTACCATCCTTGACCCTGCCACCGGCACCGGCACCTTCCTGGTCGAGGCCATCGATGTCATCCACCGCACGATAGCGGACAAATGGAAGCGCGAGGGCCACGGTGAGAAGAAGCGAAACGAACTCTGGAACGAGTACGTTCCGGAGCACCTGCTCCCCCGCCTCCACGGCTACGAGCTGCTCATGGCGCCCTACGCCATCGCCCACCTCAAGATCGGCCTGAAGCTCCACGAGACCGGCTATCGCTTCGAGAGTCCTGAGCGAGCGCGAATCTACCTGACGAACGCGCTGGAGCCAGCGGCTGCGACCTCGAAGCAGATGAGTTTCGCCGATTGGTTGCCGGCGCTGGCTCACGAGGCAGAGGCGGTGAACGCCGTCAAGCGGGATAGACGGTTCACGGTGGTCATCGGAAATCCGCCATACTCTAAGATGTCAGCAAACCTCAGCCCAGCCGCAATCGCGCTTGTCGAGCCTTTCCGCTACGTTGACGGTCAGCGAATTGTGGAGAAGGGTGCACTGGCTCTAGAGCTCAACTTGCAGGACGACTACGTCAAATTCTGGGGCCTTCTGTGTGCCAAGCTTACGGAATCTGGCGCTGGCCTAGGCTCATACATTTCCAATTCGCGATACCTCGCGTCGGTAAGTCTTCGCGGGCTCCGTGGCTACATGTCTCATCACTTTTCCAAAGGCTTCTTCCTCAACCTTGGTGGACAAGTCTCCGAGAGAAAGTCGATCGACGGACCGGACAAGAATGTCTTCGACATCGAGCAGGGTGTTTGTATTGCGGCACTTCTCTCCCATCCACGGAAGCACGGGATTGATTCCGTTCTCTACGGGCGCATGACCGGTGAACAGGCTGATAAATACAACCAGCTTGGTGGCTCCACCGTCGATAACCTCAGTACCTCGATCCCCGTCGTGGGGCCGCTGTACAGATTCTCCTACAGTACTGACGACTCAGAAGAGGAGTTCAGCTCGTGGCCCGCCCTCGACGCTCTCATGCCGTTCAATAGTGGGAGCATCATTACGTCACGTGATAACCTGACGATCGACTTCGATCGTGACGTTCTGCTCAGGAAGATTGAGCGCTTCGCACGTAGCCCGAGGGGAGATCACGAGGTTGAGCGGGAGATCGGGTACTCCGTCAAGTCCAAGTGGGATGTCGAGCGCTGCAAGGAACAGATTCGCGCGACCAAGAAG
This sequence comes from Chloroflexota bacterium, assembly GCA_021788565.1. The sequence continues at coordinate 7,405 of JAJYKO010000091.1, read as the reverse complement.
CGCGAGGCAACCGTGCGAACCGTCTTGTATCGTCCATTTGATCGTCGGTACATATACTACCTGCCCTCACTACTCGACACACCATCTAGACCCGTGTGCGAGTCAATATTCGACAATGAGAACATCGTCCTGCTAACCCCTGGCGTCAAGACCACAAGTGACTTTACCCACGTACTGGTCAGTCGAGATCCATCCGAGAAGAAGGCATGTTCACACGATCGAGCCACCCAGATGTTCCCTCTTTACTCGTATGATCGACTGATGAAGTCCCGCTACCCCAACTTCACAGGAGAGCTGGCGCTAGCAGCTAGCCCTCAGGAGAGCTTGTCATACATCTATGCGATCCTTCACAGCCCAGCCTACCGTCTGAAGTATGGCAACGCTCTACGCGATTCTTACCCCCGCATTCCCTTTCCCGTAAGTACCACATTGTTCGGGCATCTGGCTGGTCTTGGCGCGGAACTGATTGGCCTTCACCTCGTCGAGGCACCCGAACAGCGGCTGGTCTCTTCCCGCTACGACAGGAGAGCCGGGACTTGGTGCCACGAAGTCGCGGATGACCATCACCTTCCAGTCGTCCTTTCCTTCACAGGCCCTGAGATGGCCGTAGTCGACCGGGTTGGCTGGTCGGATGACACTGTCTGGGTTGACGCCGTCAAGCCGAAGAACAGCGCGAGCGACGCCACAGTCACAGGCACCGTCGGCTTCCACGGCGTGTCCGAGGACGTCTGGAACTTCCACATCGGCGGCTACCAGGCCTGCGAGAAGTGGCTGAAGGATCGCAAGGGCCGCGTCCTCACTGCCGAGGACATCGCGCACTACCATCGCATCGTCATTGCGCTGCACGAGACCATCCGCATCATGGGCGAGATCGATCAGGTTATCGAGGAGCACGGCGGCTGGCCCGGGGCGTTCGCCGATTCAAGCCGATCGTAGCGCTTCTACCGACAGCCAAAGTGCTGGTGCTTCGAAACAGTCTGATAGGCGCTCACCGAGGGTCGCTTGCTGAACTCGGCCAGTCAGTGGCATTAGGCAGCACCCGACTCACCCCAACCGTCGCCTGCAGGCGACATGCGAGGTGACTTGATCCTATGCTGACACGTGACTTGATCTATGGAGACCCCTTCTTGCCGCAACTCGAAGCAGCACTCCGAGCCATAACGCACGAGGCCACCGACGCTCTCGGGCTGCCCCAGAGCATAAAAAGCCGGCCCTGGACTCCCGTGAAGGAAGTTGGAGTCGATACAGCCATCGTAGTTGGCGCCGTTCGATTTAAGACCTGGACTACTCAGCCGGAGGAGTCTCGCCCGGACTATCGATCCAAGATGTTCATCGACAGCCAAGCCCCACAGTTGTATGGCTCCAAGAGATCCAGGCAGCTGTTCAACAAGCTGCTGTATGTTGTTGAGGCTGATCGTCGCCTGGTGTGCCGATCAGGGTTGTCTTGGAGACGAAGTGATCCACCTGAGGAGGACAGACCAGCCATATTCCTGCACAGCATTGTAGTACCCTTTCTCATCGAATACCTCGCACTCGCGCGTCCGTGCCATTTTGACGAGGAGGCGTTCGGGCTTGCGTTCGCCAGCATCGAGATGGATCTGCCCTCGCCACTTGACGCGCTCAGGTTGGTGACGCCACTCGCCAATGTCTGGTTGTCGGATGAGGCTCTCGACGTAGCGCCTGGCATTCGCCTGAAACGAGTGACGCGTCGAGAGATCGAGCGCTGGCTGAACATGAAGACTGATGCGAGACTGTCTCTCGGGTATGTTCCCGAAGAAGAGCTGTTGACCGTCCAGTGCGCCCTGGAGGTAACAGCAGAGGGAATAGCTTACGGGAGGCTGGAGTCCCCGATAGGTGAGACCGTGACTGAGCAGATGATCGCGGTGCTCCGACTTCTCCTCTCGCATCGCGTGTTCCCTGTCCTAACCGACTATCGAGTTCTCGGCTTGCATTGGACGACGGTCGGTTACCGCCACCATTGGGCTCCGGGCTACCGGTTCGACATCCCGATCGGCTTGGACGGCAACGAGGGCAGGCGACTGGCAAGGCTATTCAGCGGAATACGCGTCGGCCGCAACCGTCACGCAGCGAGGCTCGCGTTGAGGCGCTGGAGCAACGCATGGGACAGAGCGCGCACCGACGATGCACTCATCGACCACTGGGTCGCACTCGAATCTTTGTTTGTTCCTGAGGGGAGCACCAGCATCAAGTGGTTGGCATCTGCACGGGCCGCGGCTTTTCTCGAGCAGGACGAGGATTCACTCCGAACCACATTCAGCGACATGACCATGTCTTACAGGTTCAGATCGGACATCGTTCACGCCGACAGGAAGCTCGAGGCTCTTCCCACCGACGCGATGGAGCAAGTTGCTGCGACAACCGCCAACTATCTGAGGCGGTCTCTCACGTCCGTGCTGGAGAAACGCGAGTATTTCTCTCCGAGGGGACTGGAAGCAACCGTCGCCGCGTTTGAATGGGCGTCGATCGGACGTCCCCGGTTTCGCACGCGACTGGAGTACGTGCAGAGGATCCGGAGGTGTAGAGCGAACTGGCGACTTGGCCGTCTTAACCGGGGAAGGTCTGACCGAAGCTCCGGAGACCGGCCTCCAACGAGCCCGACTGAGAACTGAGATGAAAGAACAACCCGCGGGGTCGATTTGACCCAACTAGTCGCCACGGCATGTCTCGCCGTGCGTTGGGGATAACGGTAATGGAGGTGCGGAATGACCAACCTCTGGGACCAACCAGGCGTGCCTCACAAGGGCTGGGAGTGGGTGTCCATCACAGATCTCGAAGAGTCAATAGGCCAGTGCAGCTGGTTGCTGAGAGTTTGACAGAATCAGGCTCGCGTTGCCTGAGATATGGCTCGACCTGCAACGTATTTGCGAGTAGGAGGATCAGCCATGGTGAGCACCGGTCCAGCCAACGTGGGTACTGCTTTCGAGATGCTGTTTGAGGAGATCAAAGCGCACATTGCGGCAGCGGATCAAACAGGCGCCGCGGCCTTCCAGAGGGGCGACTATGACGCTGTGACGAGGATGGCGGCTAAGGCCAAATCCATGAAGGAGTTCATGGACAGAGTAGACTCCATGCGCCAGGAATGGGCCGCCCTGGTCGGGCCAACCGCCTCGATCCAGAAGACGCCTTCGAAACCGACATCCCCTGGGCGCCGCACCAGCCCGGACCGTCTTCGGCCCGGACTTCGTACCTCTCTGGAGGACTTCTATCGGCCTATACTGACAGCGACAGTTGAGCTAGGGGGAAAGGCAAGGGCCGCCGAGGTGGTCGAGCGAGTGGGAGCCATGCTGAGGAATACACTCACCGAGGCCGACCTCAAACCCCTCCCGTCAAATCCCGCGGTCACCCGATGGCACAATGGCGCCCATTGGGCACGCCTGAAGATGGTCGAGCAAGGTCTACTGAGACGTGATGCTCCATACGGTATCTGGGAGATCACCGACGCAGGTCGCCAGTATCTGGCGAAGAATGGCCAGTAGCAGCTGCGCGCCTCGGTTTCTTACACGACTGCAATGGGAAAATGGTACTCAAGTCACCATTTGGACATGATCGCCCCAGAACTGTAAACTAAACTGTAAACTAGTTTTTCGATCTGGCCCGATCGCGTCAGGAGAACTGCATTGCCGGCTACGTTGCTATCACTTCTCGAGTTGCCCAGCGTCCCTCACCGTGTCTTCGAGCGACCTCCGCTCGTCCTAGCAGTATGCCAGATGAAGTTCCCCAAAGAGCTTAGCATCGCGGACGACACCTTCGTCGCTCCGTTCCACAGGGCAATCAAGGCGCGATATCCATTGGCCGACAAGGTTCCTGAGATGGGATTGGCTGTTAGGCTCGGCGCGGGAAATCCTCAGGTTCAGCAGGATCTCCGGTCATTCCATTGGCAGTTTGCCGATCCACAGAACCAGTGGACCGTCACCCTTTCGCAAGAGTCACTCAGCATCGAGACTCGAGAGTATGCCTCCTTCGGGGACTTCCTCCTCCGACTTGATGAGGTCGTCAAGGCTCTCTTGGGCCACATCTCTCCCACGGCCTTTTCGCGGATTGGGCTGCGGTACATCAACGAGATACGGCTCAAGGACATGGCGTGGACCGAGGCAATCCAGCCTGCCATTCTTGGCCCAGTTGCCCTCCCTGAATTCGTCCGCGGAGTCGTTCAGGCGGTGCAGGAGATCCTGCTGAGATACGAAGACGGGCACGGCGTAAACATCAGACACGGCCTCTTGCCTGATGGGACTACGGTGCAGCCGAGGCCAGGTACCGAGCCGTCCACCGGCAGCTTTTATGTCCTCGACTTCGATACGTTCCGTGAGTTCCCCTTCCCGGGTGGCTTGTCAGCCGACGCCACAAGCGTCCACCAGTACGTGGAGACCTTCAACAAGGTCATCTACCAGTTGTTCAGGATGGCCACCACCGATTACTATATCTCGACGCTGGGGGAGCGAAGCAATGGCGATCTCTGAAGCCATCCAGAAGGCTTCCAACTGGACCACATCCACGCAGACACTGCTTCCTCCTGGTGTCGAACTCCTCAGACAATCGACGTCTGAGGTAAGCAGCGGTTATGTGGTGCTTGAGTTGGGCTCCCAAGAACTGCCGCCCGCGTTATGTAGGGCAGACGCAGTCGTGGTGCGCGCCCTCGCGAAGGGGGCAGACGGGCTGTTCCCGACTAGGACTCGCCCCGAATCTCCTCGGATCCTGTGGGCTCCGGCAGGAGTTTTCGTCTGCGCTGGTCTGGAGACAGCCATCGGCACCCCGGACGCGGACTTTAGGCAGTTCGCCGTGCAGCGCACGCCCATATCTGTCGATCCCACTCCTCGCCTGATCGGGCAACTTCGTGAAGCCGCGAAGCTTTCGCACACGGCACTCGCGAAGTTGCTGGGTGTCTCTCGGCAAGCCTTGCACAAGTGGGAGCACAAGCAGCCGATCACGCCAGATAACCGCCGCCGCCTGCTGGCGGTCTTGGATGTCTTCGACCGGGCAAGGAAACGCTACCCCACCGAGGACCAATTCAACAGCTGGTTGTACACCCCGTGTACCGAAGACGGCAAGAGCCCCGCCGAGCTGATCGTGGCTGGTGACTATGACCGTGCGCGCTACCACGCGGTGGCCAGCCCTGCTCCTGAGGTGCGGCCCCTCCCTGACTGGGCCACGAGGCCTATTTCAGCCAAGTTTGCCCAGAGTGTTAGGAGTCGGAGAGGGGCTACCCCTGCCGAACCGTTGCCCAAGAGAACTCGACGGGCTGGGGACGAGTGAGCAGCGGTGCCTCTGAAGGGGCTTCCGTAGGGGACCGCCTCATCGCGGCTGGCTGGCGGCAGGGTGCACTCTTCAAGCTACCGGGCGGCAGGTTCGTGTGGAACGCTCGCCCAGCCTCTGACAGCAACGAGATTGAACTGCAGGCGCTGGTCGTCGCCGAAACAGACACGCTGGTTGTCGTCTCCCACGACTGCGATATCTATGCCGATCCCAACAAAGAGCCTTACGTGGAAGCGATGCTCTGCCGGCACGAGACTAACCCTGGCATAATCAACAACGCGGACCGAAACAGTGTCCGGGAGTTCACTGTGGACAGAGCTAGCGGTCTCCTCGCCGTGGCCCGCTACCGCCTCCTCATCGCTAAGGATGTCCTGCTCACTGTGCGCCCCGATACATGGCCTGGGGACGAGAAGCGCCGCAAGCGGTTCATAACTTGGCTCGGTAGGAGATACGACCGCCCTGCGCTGCCGAACGACTTCGTTGACATGTGCGTCAGCCCAGCCGAGAAAGCCGTTGCCGCCTTCCTGAAGAAGCAGCCCACTATCGACGACTTCTTCAACTCCGCAGTCCGCGAGATATGCATCCCGTTCCCCAGCTCAGACGACCCCCCGTACAGCCTGGATGCAATTGTGTACCTGCTCGAGGAGACCGAGGCCAGTTCCAATGTCGTCGATGCGATTGAAGCAGTTCACCAGGTCTTGGTCGCGGGACTGCAGAACGATAACGTCGTTCTACCCGCGACACCAACGGTAGTAGCAACCGCCCACTTCCCGTTGAAAGCTTACGAGGCAACCTTCCCGCTCTTCATAGAGTACGCAACCTACAAGGGCGACGACCTCCACGGCGCCGAGCCCATCCGCAGGCCCTGATCCCGCTCCGCGCCTCGCGGCATCCACCCCTCGTTGCCGCGCCTCCTCTCGGGAGTATGCCACAGACGATCATAGTGTCTTCGAACCCGTCCAGGAGACGGTAAGTTGACCCCAACGCTGACCCCGACCCAAGTGGCCGACAACGCAACTGAGATTTCGCACCGGAAAGGAGTCTAGGCAAAGCGTTCTGCCTGGACCCGATCGTGCTGGTCAGTCTACCGTCGGATCAGGGACTGCGCTCGGCACACCGTGGCCTCTGGGACTTGCGCACGTGCTATCTGGCCCGGAGGCTTATCGATGAAGAAGTGGACGGTGGTCACCACCGGCAATCCCCGAGGATGGCTGGTGATGGGTAAGATTGTGTCGGCGGCTCCCAACTACAGCGGGGACCGCATCCGTTGGGAGATAGAGGCGGACGGCGGGAGGAGCCTCCTGGTCAGCCTAAAGGCTGGAGTCGTGTCCATCATCGAACACGAGTAGCGGTGATCTCGACGATCTGTCCGTCCTCGGCTATATCATGTCCAAGGCTGTCAGCGCGCGTCAGCATGTCCGCTCCCAGGTGCGTGAGGATTAAGCGTTTGGCCTGAAGGGCGGGCAACTGCGCTTCCAGCGTCTTCAAGGCGAGATGACCCTTGACCGGTCTCTCGTAGACGTAAGCCTCGCAGATAAACAGGTCGGCTCCCCGTGCAGCTTCCTCCAGACCGGAGCACCACTCCGTGTCCCCCGAGTAGGTGACGACCCGGCCCTCGGTCGCGACCCGAAGAGCGAATGCCTGCACGTTCTCGCTGTGCGAAACCTCGTAGGGGGTCGCGACCAGCGGGTGCAAGCTCAGGGGCTGCCCGGGCTCCCATTCCAGGAGCCTCAGGTCGAACTTCGGAACCGTGGTCGAAGATCCCGGGAAGCTGATCTCTCTGACGTGGGTAAGGTGGTCGGACAGCCCTGGCGGGCCGACGATCGTCAGGGGGTCGCGACGCTTCGCGAACTGGGCATCGAGCAGGAAGAAGGGTAGTCCGCCGAAGTGGTCGCCGTGAAAATGGGTGATGAGGATGAGCGAGATCGAGTTGGGGTCTACGCCGAACCGTTTCATCGCGATCAGCGACGAGGCGCCACAATCGAGCAGACAGCGCGTCGTCTCCGTTTGGAGAAGAAGGCAGGTGTTGAAGCGGCCTCCGCTGCCGAAAGCGTCACCGGAGCCCAGGAACTGAAGACGCATGGCTACTCTACCTCTCTCATTCGACTTGGCGCCCGCAGATGCGGACTCCAAC
>JAJYKO010000090.1 GCA_021788565.1 Chloroflexota bacterium | reverse complement strand
GGCCTGCCCCCCATCTCGGCGCTCGCCTCGAAGAAGACATCGGAGATGAGGCGTGACGTCTCCTCGGGGTTGCCCACGATGAGCACGCGTTCGCCCTCTCGTAGCCCGATCGCCCTTTTCAGGACCGTCCTGGCGATATCCAGCACTCTTTCTTCATCCGACATTGTTCAATCCCCCAATCGCAGCGCTGCTGAGGGGATTGTCCCACACGGGCGATGGGAGTCTCAAGTTAGCGCTTTCCCCCGAAGCAGTGCACGCCGCCACCATCGGCGACGCTCACCAAACAGCGGTTGCAGGAGAGGCACGAGGACGGACGCTTGTCGCCGTCCTGAATGCGCCTGACGAAGTTTGGCTCGCGCAGAAAGGGACGGGCCATGCAAACGAGGTCCACCTTGTTCTCCATGAGGAGCTGCTCCATCATCAGGGGAGAACGAAGCCCGCCCACCAGCATCACCGGGATGCCAGTTGTGCGCTTGATCTGCGCCGCGTATGGTGCGAAGTACGCTTCTTCGAACCTCACTCGGCCTCGCATCGTGGCGGCGATCCCCCTGATCAATTGCCTGATCACCGCCCCTCGCGATCTCAGCAGCCGGCTGCGAAGGATCTGGTCGACTGGAATCTCCCCGCGGCTCATGTAGAAGAAGGACTCCAGGGTACCACCGGTGACCTCGATCGCGTCGACGCCCGAGGCCGCGAGGGTCTGCGCGATGATGAGTGACTCCTCCGGGCCCAGACCGCCCCGAACAAAGTCGCTGACGGTGAGCTTGACCAGAATCGGATAGTCGGGACCCACCTCGCGTCGAACGGAATGCAAAACCTGCATAAGAAACCTCATCCGGTTTGTCAGGTTGCCTCCCCATTCGTCGCTTCGGCGGTTGCTGTGCGGCGACAGGAATTGGTTTATCAGATATCCGTTGGCGGCCAGGAGTTGCACGCCGTCGAAGCCAGCGGCCTTCGCTCTCCCGGCTGCGGCCCCGAAGGCCCCCGAAATGGAAGCTATATCGTTGGATGTCATGGCCTTTGGGCGCCGCCGCACGAGACGGTCGCTGATCGCTGAGGGGGCCAGCAGAACACCGCCCGCGGCTTCAGCCTCCCCCTGGCGGCCACAGTGGTAAAGCTGTAGGACGATCTTGGAGTCTCGCTCGTGGACGGCGTCTGTAAGCGGCAGCAGCTCCCGAATCGATGCGTCGCTGTCGACTCCGACCACCCCAACGTAGGAGCGCCCGGATGGGTGGACGTAGGCGCCGCCGGTTATGAGTAGGCCGATATTGCCCGCGGCGAGGCGGGAGTAGAGGGTGATCAGGCGGCGCGTGGGCTCTCCGTCAGGGCCTGCCATGCACTCCGCGGTGGCCGACCTGACGAACCGATTCTTGAGGTGTAGCGTCCCGATCGAGTAGGGGTCGAAAAGGCCAGGCATCGTGGCACCCCCGTTCAGTCGTCTGCCGGCGGCCCGGGGAGGTTGATGGCCTCCATGCCACGGTTCCCCTACTAATTATTAGACGTAGCTCCTTGAATGTCAACCAGGAAGGCGGCGAGCGGTCCCGTGATTTGAAGCGTCAGAGTGGCAATCAGCCGTCAGCCTCGGTTCCGAGGCTGACGGCTGACTCAGTTTTGCGGCGCGCCCGCGTCGATCCATCGGGCCAGTGCATCGATTTCAGCAGGAGGCAGCTTGGTGCTGTCGTGGGGCATGGTCCCGTTCCTGATCACTGAAACCATTGCGCTCAGTGAGGAGTCCCCGGGGATCAGTATCGCGCCGTAGGAGTCGCCGGCCATTATCCGCTGGTAGCTGTCCAGCCTGAGCCCCTTGTCAGCCCGATCCGGACCGTGACACCTGAAGCAGTAGCCAGTCAAGATGGGCACCACTTCGGACTTGTAGCTGGGTACAGCACTCTCCGACTTGGCTGCCACATCTCCTGTGCTCGCGACCCCCGGCGTGTCCAGAAGTGGCTGGGCGAGGGCGAAGGTCGCGGCGATCGCGGCGGCTGCTATGACCAGCGCAAGGCCCCAGTGGGTGGCTCGCCCGCCGTGGCGTGAAGGACGAGGGATCTGCATGGTAATCTCGTTAGTTAGCTGCCGAGAATAGGTAGGTCACAATCGCTTTGATCTGTTGGTCGTCGAGCGGGCCGCCTTTGGCTGCGCCGAAGGCCGGCATGCCTCCCTTGCCCGCGGCCGTGGTGAGTGCCAGTGCATCGGCCCCGTATCCTTGGAGGAAGCTCTTGGAGTTGAGCCTGGCAGCGGGAATCATGTCTCCACTCGGACCGTGACACGGAGTGCACGTCTTGACAAAGAGGGCTTTGCCTTCGTTCACGGCCTGGGTGTCCACCGCGGGCGCCAGGGTGGCTGGGGGCTTCGTCGCGGTGGCTGCGGGAGCCTCGGTCGCGACCAGCGTGGGGATTGTGGTCGGCGCGGGGCCTGGGATCGCGGCCGGCGCGTGCGTCGGGACCGCGGTTGCTGCGACCATGGGGAGCGAGGTTGGTGTACTCGTGGGTTGCGCCGGTGGGGGCAATACAGGCTTTCTTCCCACCAGTTCCCGACTTTGTGGCGCGGCGGGAATATTGTTGCCATGGCACTTAGTGCATGAGTCCGAACTGGAGTGGCAGGTAAGGCACGCGTCCATCCTCGGTCGGTTTGTTCTTGGCTCGCGGAGGTCGTGGGCAATGTTGGAGTGGCAGGTGACGCATGTGGCCCCCCGAGCCAGGTGCGCGCTGTGGTTGATGATGATTCCGCGGGCATTGAATTTGAAGCCACTGTTGTCGGTCTTTTGAGGCATAGACTGATGACAGCGAATGCAGTTGGCGCTTACCCATTCGGGCTCGGCCTGGAACCCTTTCACGTATCCTTCGAAGACTATCTGGCCGGGCTTGGCGTGGCAATCAACGCAGCTCACCTGATCGAAGCTGGGATGAACGACAGATGGAACACTGCGATCCGGCGTGTCTCCGGTGCCGTGGCAGGTTAGGCAGAAGGACGCGTTCGAGGTCGTGTAGTGGGCCAGGACCACCCCCGGCACCCCCACCGCTGGAATGGCAGCAACGAATGCTACGACTAGCCAGAGCCAGACAGGCCAGTTTGGAAATCGGCGCCGCCGTGGGTAGAGCCCGGGTATCTCCACGTTATCCGGCAAGCGGGAGCGTTCCGGCATTTTCATCATCCCACTCCTATCCCAGCCCCTCGACTGTTACCCTGGTGTCCATCCACACGAGTCCGCCCCCTCCGTCCGCACTCTTCATGGATATCAGGGAACTGGCGTTGGCGCCGTTTCCATACCCGCTCCACCAGACGTACGCGGTCATCGCATCGCTGCTCTTGAACTGCTCGCCGAGGGCGATTCGTCCCAGGGCGCTGTGGCCGAAGCCAAGAGCGAGGGCCACCACGCCTGGGTGGATCCCCTGTGTAATACGTACAGCGGTCTCCACTGATCCTGCTTCGGACGTCACTTTCACGCGTTGGCCCTCTTTGATGCCGCGTTTCTGCGCCGCGGCAGGGTGAATGAGCAGGCTATTATTGTGGGCGATCTCTGCCAGCCACCAGCAGTTGGCCGAGTAGTCTCCCGAAAGTACGTTTGGCCGGTACGTCACGAGCGTCAGATCCCCACTATCTCCTGCTCCGACCGAAACGGCCGCGGCATGTCTGCTGCTGGACAGGTCCGTCGCATCCGTGATGGAGCCCAGTCGTAGCTTGCCGGACGGGGTAGCGAAGACGCCGTCCGGCGGGATGTATTGAGGGGTCTTTTCAGTGTCGTACCAGGCGCCCTGTTGCTTGAGGAGGGCGAGTCCTGCTTCGGCGAGCCCTGGGACCTTCGAAATCGCCTTGCTGACGAAGCTCTCGACTGTGGGAAAAGTGAAGAACTGAGGCGCCTGCCCCGCGAGCCTGGTCCCCATCGTCAGGAGCATGTCGTCCACGCTGAGGGAGTCGCCGCGTGCCTGCACCACTGGCTGCCGGATCGCCGCGTAGGGCACCAGCTCCTGCGCCGCTGGAGATTCCAGCCCCCAGCTTTCCAGGTAGGTGGCGGCCGGGAGGAACAGGTCCGCCAGCGAAGATGTTTCGGTGAGGTTGGTGTCCATTGCGACCAGGTAGGACACGCGACTTTCGTCCAGCAGCGCTTGTCGGAATGCCGCCGAGCCCGGCCACGAGTACGCCGGATTGGCCATGGCGGTCATGTACATGCCTGCCCTTTTCTTTCCCTCGAGGAACTGCTGCACGAACTGCAGGGCTTCCGTGGTACTGAAGGTTTTCGCCGGAACCGGATCGGGCTCCGGAAACGATATGCTGGATGCCGGCAGGTACCCACCGGGCATTCCGATGGCGCCAACCAGGGTGTTAAGCAGCAGGACGGCCCTCTGTGCGTCCACCGCGCCGCTCTGGTGATCGACCCCTCCGCCGGATATGGCCACCGCGGGCCTGACCCTCGCGAACTCTGTTGCCACACGGCGCACCGTTTCGGCAGGGATTCCTGAGGCCGCTGAGGCCGCCTCTGGGGTATGCGCTGCCAGTTGCGCGATAAGGTCCTTTTCGCTGATGTCCACCCATTTGGCGAGAAACTCGCTGTCGTGGAGCTTCTGCTGAACGATGACGTTTGCCATGGCGAGGGCCACGACCCCGTCGGTTCCCGGCACCAGAGGGAACCACTCGTCGCTGCGGCCGGCCGTGAAAGACAGCCTGGGGTCGAAAGTCACCAGCCTCGCCCCTCCCAGCCTCGCGTCCACGAGTCTCTGGACGAAGGGCAAATAGGCCGGGTGGTTCTCGTAGGGGTTGCCCCCGAAGTTCAGGATGTATCGAGCGCGTCCCACGTCCACGACCTCAGCGGCGGTTCCGAGCACGGCGCGGTTGGCTGCCTCGCGGTTGGCGTCCTTGATCTTGGCCTCGTCGACGAAAGCCCTCGAGCCGACAGCGGCCACGAAACGTCTGCCCAGCATCGCGGTGGCCTCCGTGCCGGTGTGCAGGACGAGCGAATCGGGCTCTTGCGTCTGCAAATTCTGGAGCTGGTCCTGGAGGATCTGGTAGGCATCTTCCCAGGAGATCTGCGTCCACTTGCCCTCGCCACGTTTGCCGCCACGCTTCATAGGGGCGAGGACGCGGTCGGGGTCGTACAGCCGGTTGACTCCGGCCTGGCCGAGCGCACACAACCTTCCACGGCTGTTCGGGTCGCGCGGATTGCCCTCGATCTTGACGAGCCGCTCGTCTTCCAGGAAGCCAATTATGCCGCACCTGGCAGTGCACAGCGCGCAGTTGCTGGCCACACCTCGGCGCGTCTGCCCTGTCGTCCGAGATACGGACCGGCCGCCGCGGATGAGATCCTCAGCGAGAGCGGCCTTGGCGGCGAACATTCCGGAGGCCGCCATGACCGTTCCAGCCGCGACAAACTTCAGTATCTGCCGCCTCGTTAGCCTGAGGTCCCCGTCTTCTGGCAGAGGGTCGGGGTCAGCTGATCGGAACATTTTGCCCCCCGATGACCATGACATATCGCATGGCCAGGATCCCCAGCATCACGAGTAGCGAGGCAAAAACAGTCGCGGGAAGCGGCCTATGATGGTGAGGGATACCCTGGACCAGGAGTGGGACGAAGGCAGCCAGCATTATCGGGATGCCGATTGGTGTGACTGGAACGGCGCCCATGTAGACCAGGGTGGCTCCGAGAGTGGGCGGCGCGAGAACCGACGCGGCCCGCGCTAATAGGGGTGCGGGCGCAATGAGCAGTGCCAGCGGAACCAGAGAGCCGGATAGAATCTCTACCCCCAGGAAATATCGGCTGAAGCCGCCGCTAAGGATCATCGTTGCCGCCTCCCGCGCTTCGGTGTCGGAGGTGAGCAACACCAGGACGTCGGAGAACACCAGGAAGAGGTCCACCGCGATGGACACTGCGAGCATCTTCCCCAGATCCTGGATTAGTGGCATGTTCGGTCGTCTCTCCTTGGAGAAGAAGCCGGCGATAGTCACGACGAGTATCATCAGGGCGATGCCGGAGACCATGGCCGAGACCAGGAACAGGATCGGCATGAGGGCTGTATTCCAGAGGGCTCTGGCCTTTGCCAGCGCCATTATGAACCCCGTATAGCCGTGGACCGACACCGCCAGAGGAATGCCGATGAGTCCGAACAGCTTCGTCATCTTTTCGTTGCCCTTGAACATGAAGAAGGCGTAGATGACACAGTTCAAAGGATAGATGGTCAGCAGGAAACTGCCGTAGGTGATGGGCGACGTCAGGTTAAGGTAGGGGAACAGGTGCCAGAATCGCCAGGGCTGGCCAAGATCGGCGATCAGGTTGAGTGGAGCCAGCACGAGCAACACCACGGCCAGTACAATGCCGATCTTCCCTAGAGGCCTGAACTTCTTGATGCCGAAACCGTATGCCAGGGTAGACAGAATGAAGGAGCCAGCGCTTAGGCCGGTCATGTAGAAGTAGACTGCAACTAGAGGACCGATGGGGGCCGCGTGGGGAACGTTGTATATGATGGTAAGCTCATCGTTCATAGTCGATCCTCCTCACTCGGGCCCATAGCCCGCATGAGTGCTTCATCCGCTCCGATGTAGAACACCTGAGGACGCGTGTCCTTGTCGGGTTTCAGTACAGCGACCGCGTTGCGGGCTAAAAGCTTCGATACCTCGCTGTTGGGGTCGTTCAAGTCGCCGAACACCATGGCACGAGTGGGGCAACTGTTTACGCAAGCAGGTTCCAGACCCGCGTCGACCCTGTGGTAGCACCAGTAGCACTTCTGGACGATCCTCTTGATGGGGTTGAGATAGCGGACGTCGTACGGGCAGGACGCGATACAGTACTTGCATCCTATGCAACGGTGCGGATCCACCATCACGATGCCGTCCTCCCGTTGGTATGTGGCCTGGGTAGGACAGTTCCTGATGCAGATCGGGTTCTCGCAGTTGTTGCAGAGTAGGGGTAGGAAAGATACGCTAGCGTTCGGATAGCGACCCTTCTCCCCCACCTTGACCCAGGTGCGCCAGACACCGGGCGGAACGGCGTTCTCGGCCTTGCACGCAACCGAGCAGGCGTGACATCCTGTGCAGCGCCGGACGTCTATTACCATGCCGTACCTTACCTTAGGCAACGGACTCCTCCACCGAGCTGACAGCACTTGGCTATCAGCGATTAACCATCAAGAGGCAGGACCCAATTTCCCTGTATCCGGTCACCCGATCGCGGCCTGGAGGCCCGCGACAGCGGCGCCGATGGCGCCCCTGACTCCGTCGGCCCGGATGATGTCCAGCGGGAGTGGTATGATCGTGCTGTTGTGCTCGCCGGCGATCTCGGTGAGGGTCTGCAGATAACGGAGCTGAAGGGCGCCTGGTTCAGTGGCGATGATCCGCGCCGCGTCGGCGAGTGTGGTAGCGGCTTGATACTCGCCCTGGGCGTGGATGATCTTTGCCCGCTTCTCGCGCTCCGCCTCGGCCTGCTTGGCCATGGCACGCTGCATGGGCTCCGGCAGCTGAACGTCCTTCACTTCCACGACGCTGACCTTCACACCCCACGGCTCGGTCTGCTCATCAATGATGTGCTGAAGCCGGCGGTTGATTTCCTCACGGTGGGAGAGGAGCTCATCCAGCTCCGATTGGCCGAGCACGCTCCGCAGGGTGGTCTGCGCGATCTGAGAGGTCGCTCGGATGTAGTCCAGTACGCGGACCACGGCCGTCTCAGGGTTGACCACCTTGAAGTAGACCACAGCGTCCACCTTGATGGTGACGTTGTCTTTGGTGATGACCTCCTGGGGCTCCACCACCATCGTGACGACGCGCATATCCACCCGAACCATCCGGTCCACCACCGGGATTATCACGTTGAAGCCGGGGTTTCGAATCCCCATGAACTTCCCGAAGCGGAATATCACGCCGTGTTCGTACTGTTGCACTACACGTATCGCCAGATAGATGAGCATGAGAATCACGACGGCTGCCACGGTCCAAGCGAAGATCTCCAAATGATTCACCTCCTCCAGACAACGTTCCCGCCGAAGCGAGCAGGCTCTACACTCACGCGAGCTTTCTCTGGACGGCCACCGGGTGCGTGGTTGCTTTGTACATGGAGGAAGCATAGCTGGCGGGGTGTTACAGCGGCGTAAATTGGAGGCTGGGTGTTGTTACAGTGGTGTGACAGTCAGCGTGGAGATGGCATGGTGTATCCCACGCCTGGCCTGGTGAGGACGTACCGCGGGAGGGCCGGATCGGGCTCGATCTTCTGTCGAAGCCGCCGCACGTACACCCTGAGGACCTCGGGCTCGTCCCTGTACTCGGCGCCCCATACTAGCTTGAGCAGTTCCTCCTGTACCAGCACCCTCCCGGCATTGGTGGCGAGCTGATACAGGAGCTTGTACTCCGTGGGACTCAGGCCGATCTCCCGACCTTGCATCGACACGCTCTGTTGGGCAAAGTCGATGAAGAGCCCTCCGAGCACGAACGGCGGTGCCAGCCGCTTGGGCTGCCCCAGGTTGCTCCGTCGAAGCTGCGCCCTGACTCTGGCGAGCAGCTCCTCGGCGTCGAACGGCTTGGTGATATAGTCGTCCGCCCCAAGATCCAACCCCCGGACCTTGTCGATTTGCTCTCGTCTCGCGGTGACCATTATGATCGGTACTGTCGAGAACTCACGGATCCGCCGGCAAACCTCGTAGCCGTCCAGGTCTGGGAGCATCAGGTCCAGGACTACCAGCGCAGGGTCCTCCGTCTCGGCCTTCTGCAGGGCAGTGGCCCCATCTGGAGCTGAGACGACGCGATAATCCAGAGACTCCAGGTTGGCCCTCAGGAGCCGCACGTATCGGGGCTCATCGTCCACTACCAGCACGGTTTGACGGTTCATCCCTTCAAGCCCTCGTGAGCGCTACCCTCGGTAGTATCGAAAGAGCGGACTGTTGCCTCTCATTTGCGGTTCAAACGACCGCGGGCTCTGCCCGGGACACGGCGTCATCCTCTGCGCTCGCGAGCGCCGGCAGGCAAAAAGTCACCCTCGTCCCGGCGCCAGGACGACTCTCCAGCCGGATCGTTCCGCCGTGCGCCTCCACGATCCCCTGACATATAGATAGCCCGAGACCCACCCCGCGCCTGCTGACTGCCGCCGCACCAGCGGCGCGATAGAACCTATCGAATACCCTTGTCTGATCCTCGAGAGGGATCCCGATACCGTTGTCAGCCACCTCGACCGCCACCGTATCACCCACTGCACTCGCTGACACCAGTATCTCCCCCCCATCCGGCGAATACTTCACGGCGTTGTCGAGCAGGTTCTGGAGGACCTGCTCGACTCGCCGAGGGTCGGCTTCCACCAACTGCAGGTGAGCCGGCAGCCTGGCGAGGAACTGGTGGCTGCTTGACTTCGCCTTCACGCGCTCGACAGCCCCCACAATCAGCTTCCCCAGTTGCACCGGCTGTTTTGCGATCGTGAGTGCGCCTGCCTCGATTCGAGACGTGTCGAGAAGGTCGTCGATGAGGGCGCTTAGAGAATCGCTCTCCTCGTCGATTATCTGCAGGAACTCTCGGCGCGTATTCTCGTCGAAGTCCGCGTTGGGCCGCAGAAGCGTGGTCGCGTAGCCCTTTATGAAGCCGAGAGGGGTCTGCAATTCGTGGGTGATCGCCGACACGAACTGGGATTTCAATCTGTCGGCCTCTCGTAGCGCCGCCGCCTGCTCCGCCTCCTGGGTCAGGCGGGCGCGCTCGATGCCGGCAGCTATCTGATCGGCCAATGCCTGCACGATCGCGAGATCGTTGGAGACCTCCCGCTCGTCCGAGGAGAAACCAACCAGCAGCAAGGCCCCGAAGGCCTTCTCCTGAGTGAGAAGCGGCGCGCACGTGATCATCCCCGTGCTGAGGCTATGCTGCTCCGGACCGACCCACCGCTCCGCGTTCTCCAGTCGTCCATCCAACCTCGCGCCCGGAAGTCCCGAGGCTTCGCACCACGATGCCTTGCGAGAAGTCAGCGTTTCGGATGCTAGTGACCGGAACAAGGAGCTGAGTCTCTCCGGCAGCTCGTCCTGTGATGCACGCAGGGTGAGCTCTCCCCGCAGAGGGTCCTCCAGGTACAGATACGCAGCGTCGGCGGAGTCCAGCACCTCTACTACCCTGCGAACCGCTGCCCGCAGCATGACGTCGACGTCGTGGGACGAGGTGATGGTCTTAGACAGCTCGAAGAGGCAGGAAAGCTCCGCTGTGCGCTGCCGGACGCGCAGCTCCAGCTCTCGATGCCACCGGTCCAGCTCGTCTCGGGACTGTTTGAGCCGTCCCCGCATTGTCTCGAAGGCGAATGCTAGCCGGCCGATCTCGTCATCTCCGGCCACGGAAAGCGGGCTGCCGAGGTCGCCCGCGGCAATCCGTTCCGAGGCGAGGGTCAGTGACTCGATCGGGATCAGTACCCGGCGAAGGACGAGCACGGAGGTAACAAGTGCGCCCAGCAGTGAGATCACGCCTAAGGCGATCAGGTGAGTCTCGAGATCGCGCCCGACAGCCATCGCCTCGGATTCGCTCTGCTCCACTGAGACTCCCCAGGAGGCGTTGCTCAAAGGGGCAAAGGCAACGATTTCCCGAAGCGGCTCCGAGCCGTTTTCCGTGGCGTGAGTGACGACAGTCGCCGTCTTCTGCCGGATGAGGGAGAAGAGCAGGTCGTAGTGATGACTGCGGTGCAATACCAGATCCGGCTCTGTGCTGGCCATGACGGTCCCGTTGCCGTCGAGTATCTGAGTGTGCCCCGTCTGCCCGGGCTTGAGGCCAAGGATGAGGCTGGCGAGACTCGCGCTGGCGATGTCCATCGAGGCGCCGAGCACGCCGACGGTGTTACCGGAGGCGTCGGTTACCGGTACCGCCAGCGCGATGGTGGGTGCCCTGGTGATCGGATCGAGGATGACCCCCGACACCTCTCGCTTGCTTCCCTGCAATACGCGCCGTATGTGGACGTAGTCGTACATGTTGGCGCCTTCCAGCTGGGACGGGGATGGTTCCGCGAGCAGAACCGTGCCGTTGCGATCCACGAGGTAGACCTGCTGAGCGAAGATTGGGAGGCGGGCGCGAATCTGGGCGAGGGCACCCCGCTTGGCCTGCAGGTTTCCGCCGTAAAGATCGATGCCCTGCGCCCGAGGCTCGGACTGGAGGTAGTCCAGAGCCTCCTTTAGCTGGTAGTCGATGTGGGCGGCGGTGATCTGAGCCATCATCAGCCGCTCCTGGAACACCGACTGGGTGCTCTGCTGGACTGCTTCCAGCGCCAGGAAACCGAAGAGGGCGAAGCTCACCAGCAATCCGGCCACCACTATAATGGCGACCCGACGCTGAAGCCTGTGGCTGCGCGGAGACATCGCTGTCTGCACCTCGACCTCCAGGGAACAAGGAGAGCGAGACGAAAGGCGCCGAACTGCGGTCATAATAGGGCGAATAGTTAACGTGGTCAAGAAGGGTGGCTTCTTTTGGTGGAGGCAGTCAGTATCGTCCGCGCTGAGCCCGCTTTCCATCGGGTGGCGGTATCGGCCGAGTCCTAGTAAAATCGACTCAATCAGAAACCACGGAGAGTGATACGTGGAAAAGAAGAAGG
>JAJYKO010000089.1 GCA_021788565.1 Chloroflexota bacterium | reverse complement strand
AATGGCGACGTACTCGGCAGATGACTGCGAGGTGGGGATGGGCAAGCCATCCTCCAACAATCCCTGCACGTGCATCTGGAGGGCCTCGTACATATTCCGCTCGGCCTCCTCCCGCGTTTCTCCCGTGGCGACACAGCCGGGCAGATCGGGCGAATAGGCCGAGTAGTTGGCATCTGCCTTCTCGATCACGACCAGGAAGCGAAACATAGTCACTGTCTCCTCTGACAGACCCAATTATATACTGGTCGCGAGCGTGGGCGGGGATCCCCTCTCGGGGAGGACTCGGCCTCGCAATCTCCCTCGGCTACGTTGCCACCCAGCAACTCCCCGGCTCAGAGGGGGCGGGTGAACGCGGTACTGTGGGAGCCGGCCTGGGCCTTAGCGCCGGCGGCCTGTACGGCGGAGCGAAGAAAGCAGGAGAGACAGACGCGCCAATCGGTCCGCCTCGCCGACGATGTCACTCTTGGTCCTGCGCCGCCACGGTCCAGATGCGCTTCAGGGGCAGTTCGGCCTTAAGATCGTCGTCGAGCTGGTCGTAGTTCGCGAACAGGGCTTCAAGCAAGTCCTTTTGTGTCCAAAGTCGAACCCGAAAGAAACTTGCCGCGAGTTCCTTCTGCACGTTGGTCTTGAAGCCACTCCACGACACAAAGAGCCCCTCCTGTGCGCCGAACTTGGTGACCGCGCCGAGTAGCTTGTCCACAGCCGGTCGGTCGATCGGCGAACTCTCCGATTTCACCTCGACGCACAGTCGCGGCGCACCGAAGCCCAGCGGACCTGCCCCTGCGAGAATATCAACGCCGCCGTCTGCGCCCTCCGGGCTACGATAGGTGACGTAGCCCTGCACGTTCAGGATCGCCTCTACCAGCCTAGCCAGTCCGTGGCCTTTGAAGCGGGCGGCGATGAGCCGGGCGATCTGATCGTGGGCGGCCTCTTCCAAGTCGGTGCCCTCGCCTCGCTCGGCAGTTCTATCACCGGTGGAAGTTGCGCCCTTTGTGACGGCGCCTGTGGTCTCGGGCTTCCAGCCGTTGGCCCGCATGGCCGCCAGTCGTGCCTCGACGTTATAGCGCTGAAGCCGGCAGATGGTTTTCAGGGCGCCGAAGATGTCGAGCAGATCCCTGCCGAAATGCGTCCGCGGAATGGCTTCGGCAATCCACTTCACCGGCCGCCAGTGAAAGTAAGGGTCCGGCCCGCCGGGTTCGAATTGGTAGTCGCCCGTGATCTCGGCGATCTGGATGGCACGCTGGGTTCTTAGTGGCAATACCACCAAATCGCCCTTGTTCATTTCCCAGACGAATGGCCATATCTGGCTGACCCAGTTTCCGACGGTCTTGACCTTCGCGTCAGGGTAGCGCACCATGAGGGCAGCTCTCAGCTTGGCCTTTTCGGCGAGCTTAGCGAGATCGACGTCCAGCCTATCCCAGGTCACGTAGACGCGATTGTCCTGAATGAACTTCGGCTCGTACTCGCCGTCCGAGCCAGCGCGGATCAACCAAATGGCCATGTTTAATCCTTACCTCCTGCTCGCGCCCTCAAGCAGACTGTAATAGTGCGACCACCCTTGGGTCACCTGTGCTCAGTACGCACGCTCGTGCTACGGCTGTGAACTCTCTCCCCTCGTCCATAAGCGCGCGGACCCGCCTCGCCGCCTGTTTGTACCGATCCCTGGCGATTACGTTGGTCCGGTCCGAATGGTAGATGGCCAGTTCCCTCAGATATTCCTGTATTGCGTCCCAGCATTCTGCCCAGACAACCTTGCGCTTGTCCATGAGCGGCGGAAAGTCAAGGTTGTACCTTTCGACTGAATACTCGACACGTTCCTTTTCCCATGTGTCGGTGATGTGCGGGGCAGGAATCGCACGACCTTCTAGATTGAAGGAAAGCAATGTTGGGTCGTCCTCATCCGCAGGATCGAGCAACTGAGGGTCTTCGAACCGCACGTCACAAAAGGGCGCACAGCGCGAGCAGCCTGGTCGCAGTGGAAAGTAGGTGTTCTTTCTTCGATTCCCTACGTTGCCGCAGATACGAAGATTCTCCCAGTTAAAGGCGAGCCACCAGTAACCGTCGTGTTCTGCTCCATCAGCGTCTTTCGCGGATTTCTTCGGGCGGTAATGTTCGACGTCCCAGTGGCTGAAGCAGTCTCGGGCTTCGGAAAACCAACATTTCTGATGTGATAGGTTCAGCAGCCACTGTTTCAGTTTGCCCCAGACTTCGCGGTTGTCGTCTATGATCTTGTCGCGAGCAGCCTTGTCGGAAGCTGCTTTGAGTTGGATAAGCACCGCTTCAGCCTCGGCAAGCCAGGCGGAGTCAGGGGTGTGGGCTCGAAGGGGGATGTATCTCAACGCACTCCTTCCTCAGGGCCAGCGCGCTCTTCGGACAGTATTTCTTTGAGGACTTGATCCGCCAATTCGGTTTGCGATTCGATCTCTTCCCTGGAAAGGGGAATATGGGCCTCCGGAGAACGGCGCCGTGCCATGGCGTTCGCGAACTGCTCGAAGTAGGGGTTGGGATGGGTGCGCGAGACGCCGAGATCATTGAGTTCGTTCGCCAGCCTCATCAACTCAGTCCGCTCTGCATCCGTCTTGTCTGGCTTACCCAGCAACAGATAGTGTCGGTCTAGCTTCTGAAGTATCTCAGGGGCGAAGCTAGATGGCAGGCCGTAGATTTCCGTCTTCAGCAAGCCTTCTATGCCGATGCCGATAGGGTCGTACTCCGGCTCTTCGGCGACGATGCGGTTGTCCCTATCGGCCAGGACGCGGACCTGGTTCTTTCGAAGGCTGCCGATCATCAACGGGTCGTGGCTGGCAACGATCAACTGTCCTTTCTTGGCACTGATGTTGTCCTCGAGGAGATCGAGGAAGTCGTAGCTCCAAACAGGGTTGAGATGCGTGTCGGGCTCATCTAGGAGATAGAGAGATTCGTCGTTCTGAGTGAAGCGAAGGAGACCGAGCACAGTCAGCAGTTGTTGCTCGCCTTCGCTCAGCTGCGGGAAGTTCAGTCGGGTGTCGTCGGCGCGCTGGACTGTTACGCGCACCTCGTCGATCAGATCGCAGAGGAAAAGACTCTCAAGGTATCCAAACACCGTCTTGGTATCTTCGCCCTTGTGCTTGAGCGCAGAAAGTTCATCCTGGTTCTTGAGGAAGAGGTAGAGGCGTTCGGTGCTTTCGGGCTGACGGCGAATGTCGCGCTCCACGGTCTCGTTGTTACGGATCGGGGCAAGAGCGCGCTCCCACAAGCGGCCCAAGAAGCCTTTGAAGGCGCCACGCGCATACCAGAAGCGGGGATCGCCTTCGCTTAGCAGCGTCTTGCTGGGCGCACGGCGCGGAGCCCACCACGGCATCTTCAGAACAAAGAGTGCCGACTCGAACCGCTTGATACCCAGATGCTCCTCTAGAAGTCTGCGGGCGCCCTCGGACTGCTCAAGGAAGAATGCGAGCAGCACGAGCTGGCTGTACTCCCTGCGGCAGAAGAATAGGCGGCGCAAAGGCATGTCCTGCCCGTTCAAGACACGTTCGTAGTGCTTGCGCGTCGGGCTGTCGAACTGGCGCTCCAAGCGGCTGCTCCAGCCCGAGTAGTAGGCGAAAACGTAGCTCGGAAGGTAGGTGTCGAGGTCGGCCTGGAAGTCTGTCTGCGTGACCGACTTGCCGTCAACAGTGATGTTCAGCCGCTTGGTCTTGCGAGCTGGGTCAGCGTCGACGTGAATGGCGTGATCGCGGCAGCCGTAGTCCAGGGTGTAAGCGAAGTTCGGCGCCTTGGCCGCTTCGAGCTCGCGAAAGATCTCGACGATCGCTTCGATCAGGTTAGACTTCCCAGTACCGTTGTGGCCAAGGAGCACGGTAGTCGGTTGGCTCTCGTCAAAGTCGATCTCGAAGGACCGCAGGTTTCTGTAGTCCGGGATAATTAGGTGGTCGAGTTTCACGGAGTAGCTTCCAACTTGCGAGATGAAGACTGTGAGCCTTCGCGTAGTTCTCTCAGCAGTCCTTTCGCCTCCTCGTCCTTGAGTTGGTCGTAGAACTCGTCGATTTCCAGCAGGGATTCTCGCCAAAGCGCCTCGGGTGCGAGCGGGCCACGCTCCTTGAGAATGTCGGTCAGATGGTTGGGCTTGATCTCGTTGCGCTTCAGC
Source organism: Chloroflexota bacterium (assembly GCA_021788565.1). The sequence goes on along the minus strand of JAJYKO010000089.1, from coordinate 7,417 downwards.
ATGGCGACCTCGGATTTGAGCGTTTTTCTGGTGCGACCGTCAACCGTGCGTGGCCTGGACTTCGGAGCTGCGGTGGTTCGAGCTGCGCGAATACGATCAAGCAGCTTGGCTGCAGGTTCGTCTTTCGGATCCTGGGGGACCAACTCGCCGCAGAAGGCTTTGGCGAGCAGGGCCGGGGCGAGGCGCTCGACGTAGGCTCTAGCCGAACTGTAGCGGGCTTCGAGGCGGTCGGCGTGTGCCATTAAGAAGGCCACGCGGCGGACAATCTCGTCCTGCTCTGAGGGGGATGGTATCGGTACTTGGAGAGCACGAACGTCACCGATATTGATTCCGCGAACTGCAACGCCCTTTATTGCGCCCTTCATGCGCGTTTGTGCAAGTTCAGAACGGAGACACCACAATACGTAGTCGCGGTTGACGGAAGGTTGGATCGATAGACGTGCGGAGTCCTGAGTTATATTGGCGCCGTCAAGTCCATCTGGAACCACAATCACCCGCCCCACTGTGCCACGGATCGACAGAAGCAGATCGCCTCGCCTGAGTCGAGACCGACGAAACTCCTCGTCTATCTTCGGGGAGGTCTTTCGGATTGTGGTGAGATCGAGCCTTTCATCCGGGAAATCAGCAACGCGCACATACTGCACGCCGACTTGGATGTCCGGGCCTGGCTTCAGGATGCCATAGGTGATGGGGCGATCCGGCCGCACAAGATCGCGGAGGGTTAGCAGTGCCCATCCGTCGGGGAACATAGCCGCGGATAGATTGTGTACGCCTTGTGTTGGCACCGCCGCCTTGCCGATCTTGTGGCCGCCGGCCTCCTTGTGAGCGGCCTGTATTTCCTCCGCGAGCGCTTGCGCGTCGATCTCGTCTGGGTTCTCGGCACGCCAATCCTCCGTTAGCTTGCCAGAGGTGGCAGCGGCGAGGATGGACTGGCGGAAGCGCTTGAGGATAGCAGGCACGCGGTCGAGGCGTTCGCGGCAGGCATCCGCCCGGGCGAGAAGGGCATCGAGTTTGTCGACGATGCGTTTCTGCTCGTTGAAAGGAGCGAGCGGGGCTTCAAATCCCTGAACGTCTTTAGGGCGGACGGCAGGGTACAGTGCACCTTGGACTAACCCCGACATCCGCGAGACAAAGGATTCGGTGCGAACTAGGTAGAAAAGCCATCGTGGATCAAGACCTGGCGCACGGAGCACCTCGAAGCCAGTCGATGCGATCTGACCATCGAGGTGATCTGGCACAAGAGCAACTGCGTTCAGGTTGGGGCGGGTCATCGAAACGAGAACATCACCTTTCCGGATCGCTTTTCTCGCCCGACTTGGCGCAGCTCTGCCCGTCAGCTTCTGAGGATTGACGATCGACTTAGTGATGCGGTCAACGGATGCGATGTCAATGTAATAGAACTCTTCGTCGGCGGTAGGCGCGCGCTGGTCACAGTGGACGGTTACGTCGCGAATTGGCGCAACTTGCCAACCCTCCGGCAGCTCGTTCACGCCTCCACCTCTTCGCCCAGTTCCTCCAGGATTACGCGCAGCTCTTCCAATGCGGCCTCGAGCTCGCCCACGGCCTCCTGCGCAAGGGCGGCGGGCTCGGGCAGCTCTTCGGCTCCACTGTCGCTCTCGTCCTTGAGCCAGGCGATGTCGAGGTTGTCGCCTCGACCGGTGATCCAGTCTCGGGTGAACTGACGGAAGCGACCTGCTTCTCCGGTGTCTGTGCGCTTCGTCAGGCTCTCCGGGGTGCCGAGAGGGTCGTCGCCGAAGGCGGCCTCGAAGTCAGCGAAGTGCTCGCCGGCGAGAACGGTGCGCTTGCCGAACTGCGGCATGTTGGCTCGCAGATCGTAAACCCAGACTTCCCTGGTGTTGCCCCTGTCAGTCTGCCCACGAGTGAAGAAGAGCACGTTGGTCTTGACGCCCTGGGCGTAGAAGATCCCGGTGGGAAGGCGCAGGATCGTGTGCAGGTTGCACTTGTCCATGAGGTCTGCACGAATATGTCTGCCTGTGTTCCCTTCGAAGAGGACGTTATCGGGCATCACGATGGCGGCGCGTCCGCCTGGCTTGAGGCCACGGTAGACATGCTGCAGGAAGCAGAACTGCTTGTTGCTGGTTGGGAAGGTGAAGTCGGTCCGCGAGGGGAGTCCGCCGCCCTTTTTCGTGCCGAAAGGAGGATTGGTAAGGATGAGGGTAGCCTTCGGAAGCGCCTCGCCGTCGGGGCTCAGAGTGTCGCCGTAGCGGATCCCGGCTGCCTCAGGATCGGAGTCGATGCCGTGCAGCATCAGGTTCATTAGGGCGAGGCGGTGGGCGTCCTGGACATGCTCCATACCGAAGAAGGTGCCGTGGCGGTACTTGTGCTGCTGGGCTTCGGTCCAGCCGTCGGGGTTGCTGTGCTCGCGAATGAAACGGTTGGCGGCGATTATGAAGCCGCCCGTGCCGGCCGCAGGGTCCTGGATCACGTCAGCTAGGCTCGGTTTCATCACCTCGACCATGCTGTCGATCAGCGGCCGGGGGGTGAAGTACTGGCCGGCGCCGGACTTCTTCTCGTTCGCATTCTTCTCCAGCAGCCCCTCATAGAGATCACCCAGACCCTCGCGCCGGGCGCTGTACCAGTCCAGCTTGTCGATCTCGCTCACGAGGGTGGAGAGGGTCGCGGGCTTCTTGATGAAGGAGCTGGCGTTGGCGAAGATCTCCATCACCAGCTTGGAGCCGTGGCTACCCAGGTAGACGAGGGTGAGCTTGTAGGCCTCCAGCCGGTCGGGGGCCGGCCTGCTTATGAGGTCGTCCCAGCGGTAGCTGGCGGGGATCTGACCCTCGGTGCCGGTCTCCTTGGCCATCTTGAGGAACAGCAGGTAGGTTAGCTCGGTAACGTACTGGTGGTAGGTAACGCCATCATCCTTGAGGACGTTACAGAGGTTCCACAGCTTGGCGACGATGTCCTGGGTGACGTTGGTCATGAGTTCAAGGTTCTCCTAGCTGTCGGGTCACGCTTGCGGCAGGGCACAAGACCCTGCCCTACGGGCGTTCAGGCCACGGGTGCCCAGAGTGATTCGTTAAAGGTATCCAGGACCTCCTGGAGCTCGCCGCCGAAGATGCGGTCGAGCCGAGTGAAGCCGCCTCCCTCTCGTTGGAAGAGAAGGTCGGGATCATCCAGCGCCGCCCGATCGACTATTAGATTTGCCTTGGTCTGAGCCGCGAGTTTATACAACCACTGGCGCTGAGGCGTGGTCCAGGCGCGAGAGGCCAACATCTTGTGGAGGGCCGCGTCCACTCGCTGGTCGTATGGGACCAGGGGATCGCCGATGGCAGCCTGGCGGATGTAGCCCAGGATGCGCGCAGCTACGTCCTGGTTGGTCGTCTCGCGCCATGCGGTGGCGAGGTTCGCCTCGCTGAAGCCGGCCCTGTCCAACTCCAGCGCCAACTCGCGGAGCTGCTTGCGGGTCAGATCGCGAGGACGCGTCAGTACGGTGACGAGGGCCGGGATCCCGTTGCCGCGGGAGCGGATGAAGTCGGAGAACTCCCGCAGGTAGTCTTGAGGCTCCCTACCTGCGCCGTACCCGCGTTCAGTGCCGAGCAGCCTGTCCTGGTGCTGGGAGACGAAGACCGGCACGGATTGGCGCTCCCCCTGGCGGTCGAGGATCTCGCCCAGGTCGGGGTTCTTGGTGAACCAGGCAGCGATCTCGGGGAGCGGCATGGTTTTCAGCTTCGCTATCAAGGCTTGCGGAGACGTGCCAGCGCAGGTCTCGAAGTCGCGTGCCACGTCTTCACTAAGGTGCCACCGCTTACGCTGGAGCTTGGCGATGAACTGGTCGCGGACCAGCGCCATGTCCCGGTCGCTCGTGACGGACATGAGCTCGTGGGCGAGCTGAGTGAAGGTGATGGCAGGATTGACCACGACGGGCTGCATGTCGGTCAGGTCCTTGAGGGCTTCGTAGATCCTGACCGCGTCGAAGATGCGGAAGGTCTCCTTTCCTACTTCGTCGCAACGGCGCGTGGCGCGGCCGAGCATCTGGTCGAAGAGGATGCGGCTGTTCACCCGCCGGAGGAACACCAGGTTGCAGATCTCGGGGACGTCCACGCCTGTGGTCAGCAGGTCCACAGTGACCGCGACGTTCGGATTACGTTCGTTCTTGTAGCGCCGGATCAGCTGTAGTGGCTTGTCGGCGGCGCCCGTGATCTTTAGAACCGCGTCGTCCTCAACGGTGCCGTAGTGTTTTTCGAACGCCTTCTTGAGAAGGTCCACGACCAGGTCTGCGTGGGCGTCATTGACACAGAAGACGAGGGTCTTCTGTGGCGATGCGGGGTCTAGCTCCTGGGCGAGGTAGTCGCAGACGACGCGGTTGAACGACTCGGTGATGACCTTGCGATTGAAGTCCTCGACGTCCAGCTTGATCTCGTCCGGCGTGGTAAACAGATCGATGCGGCTGCGCTGCGGGTTGTAAACAGCCACCTCTTCGCCGACGCGCCACACGATGCCGTTGGCGGAAAGCTGGGTGTTGATCTGAACGGGAGGCTCGTAGTCCACCAGATATCCGTCGATGACCGCTTCGCGGTAGCTGTAGCTGTAGATCGGGAGACCGAAGATCTCGGTCGTGTGCAGCGCGGGCGTCGCGGTCAGGCCGATCTTGACAGCGTCGAAGTAGTCGAGCACGCGCCGATACTTGGAGACGTAGTCGTCGAAGCTACGAAACTCGAGCTCGGCGTCGGAGAGCTCGCGATCGAGCAGGTAGCCACGGTGGCACTCGTCGACAACGATGCAGTCATACTGATCGACAGCGGGAGGCGTCTCGTCTTCGTTGGAATAGAGAACGCGCTGCACCATACCCTGCACGGTGGCGATATGGACGGCAGTATCGGTGTCGGGGGTCTGCTGGTCCAGCTCCTTGATAGCGAAGACGTCCGCGAAGGTCTGAAGGCTCTCCATCCGCGTGTCCTTGAAGGCGTTGGCAGCCTGCTCCCCCAGGGCGGAGCGGTCCACGAGGAAGAGCACCCGACGTAAACGCTGTGCCTTCAACAGCCGATAGATGAGTGCCACGCAGGTCTTGGTCTTTCCGGTGCCCGTGGCCATGGCGAGAAGCATCTCGCGGCGCCCCCGGGCAATGGCAGCTTCAACAGCCAGGATAGCGTCCTGCTGGTATGGACGCAGTGTGAACCCATAGGAGAACGGCTCGGCCTTGAGCCGCTCGTGGGCTTCCTCGTCGCTGCGTTTCAGCAATTCGGCAAGCCCCTCCGGCGTGTACCAGCCATCCAGAGCATGAGCGAGGTTCCCCGACAGACGCAGATCGCGGAACCAGATCCCGCTGCGGGTAGCGAGCTGTCGAAGATAGGGGCGCCCGTTCGACGAAAAGGCGAATGGCAGGCGATAGTCGCCCCAGGGGCCGCTTGGCGACTGCAACTCTTCCTCCGAGAGCCAGTCGCGGCTATACCGCTGTGCCTGCACCAACGCCGCTGAGACGTCGACATTCTTTCGCTTGGCTTCGACGGCCGCGATGGGCGTGAGACCAACGAAGAGCAGGTAGTCCGCGGGGCCACTGGCCGTCGGCCACTCCGCGATAGCAAGGTTCTTTCCCTTCTGGGGCCGCGTTCCGGCCGAGTACCTGAGAGTCGCGGAGTCCGCGGTCCAGCCTGCCTGCCGTAGTTGTTGGTCGATGAGCTTGCGCGTCTCCGATTCGTCCAGATAGATTGCCGAAGCAGCGGCGTTGGACGCAGCGACGAGGGCCGCGACCTGATTCTTGGGTCGGGCAGCAGATGCCGCCTGCTGGGCAACGAGCCGCTGTTCGAGGGCGAACTTCGCCGCTTCAGCATCGGCCGCCATCTGCTCCCAGAAGGATCGTTCGTCCTTGGATTCCTGGAGCCTGGCCTCGATGGACTCAAGCCGCTGCGTGGTCTCCTGATGCTCAGACTGATGCTCGGCGACAGCGTCCGCGAGGCGATCGAGCTCTGCGCGCAGATCACCTGAATCATCTCTGGGAGCTTGTGGCGGAATGAAGGGACCCGGCTCGAACGCGGGGTTCCCAAAGGTGCGGTGAAACCACACCCCGAGCTGCCAGGCGATCTTCAGCGTCGCGAGAGCGGTTCTATGGTCGCCGGCCATGGAGTGAGCGGCGGCATTTCCGGCGCGCCTCACTTCGTCGAAAAGCTGGGCGATCTCGCGGGGGACTATGCCCTGGTCCTGCAGCCGGCGGGTAAGATCGTACTGTGACTCTTCGGGTGAGAGGTACTCGCCGACATTTGTCGCGACGTGCTGGACGAGGAGCTCGGCCAGCTGGCGAAGCTTGATGAGGCAGGTGTTGGGGTCCTCAGGGAAGTAGCGCTCAGCGAGCATACCGAGTCGCAGGAGCTGCTCATCGTGCTCCTGAAGCTGAGCGAAGTTGCTGCTGAGGCCCCGGGGCGAATTCATCCTACAAGCCCCTCGAAATTACAACTGCGCCTCCCACGCAGATGAGTTCATCATGGCGTGGCTCTTCCTGGCCTCGGCGCGTAGGCAGAAACAGGCGTAGGATAGCTCGGGCGTGGGCGGACACCCCCCGCCCCACGGCGCTGAATTGCTCAGCTACGTGCTAGGCCCCGATGATCTTAGGGTGGTGCTTTGGGTCGTACAGCTCGTACGTGCCGTCCGGGTTGAGCAGCAGGAAAGGATAGGCACCGGGCCATTCGAGCCTTGCGGGAGGAAGATTCACCACGAGTTGCATGAGGTGAAGTCGAACCGTCCTGTCGGTCCAGGTCCCGCGCTTCTTGGTCCTCCTGAAGAGTTCGCCGAACGACATCTTCTCGCCAGGGTGCAGCGACGCTCGAATGGCCTCCGCGCACGATTCGCCGTTGTGTCCACCGGTCATCAACCTTCCCCCCTCAGCGGACCTTGATCGACATTGTAGCGCGATTGTTGCCAATTGGCACAGCGAATTCGCCGTGCGTGCACCGAAGCGGAGGCGCCAGGTGAGCGCGGGCTCCGCTGCAGCTTCGCTATCTGGCCGTCAAGGAGCCTGCACGGGCGGCGCCGCTCACGGCCAGCGCGGTACGAGTATGTCCAATCCCTCCACTCGCTCGAAGTGTCTGGAATTGTCGGTTAGGACCCCGTAGCCATGGGCCAGGGCGGTCGCGGCGATCTGGCCGTCGTGGGCGCCGATCTCCCGCCCTCGTAGGTCCTCCAGCAACCTCCCATAGGCCAGGGCCGCTCGCAGGTCGAACGGAACTACCGGAATCGCGTCTAGAACGGCATCCAGAAAGGACTCCCTGTGGCGTCTCCGCGGGCCCGCCTCGGTCCTGAGAATGCCTCGCACCAGTTCCGACACGGTGACTGCGGCCATGGCGCCCTCTTCGCGCGCCTCCACGAGAGTAGCCAGCAAGTCCATCGACAAGCCCTGTCTCTCCATCCTGATCAGGACGCTGGAATCGATCAGTCTGGCCATTCCGGCACCTCGAGACGCGGT
>JAJYKO010000088.1 GCA_021788565.1 Chloroflexota bacterium | reverse complement strand
TTGACGTCTCGCCCCAGCAGCGGCTCCACCTGTAGCGACGCGGCCAGATCGTCGACATCGGGGGCTTCAGAAGCGTCGTGGTGGCTTCTGTCGCCGTTTCGGAGGCACAGATCTGTCATCTGCCTCAGTGTTACCCCTCTGACGGCAGGCGGCCGCTGGAAGGCCAGCCCCATGCCGCGCCGGGCACGCTCGGGCAGCGGCAACTGCGTAACATCCTCGCCTTTGAAGAGGATCCGCCCCTCCGTTACCTGGTATCGAGCCATTCCCATGATGGCCCCCAGGAGCGTAGTCTTCCCGCTCCCGTTGGGCCCCAGCAGTAGGTGGGTCTCCCCCTGGCCAACGGCCAGGTCGACGCCCCGCAGAATTTGCTGGCCATCCGCCATGACGGCCAGGCCCTCCACTCGCAACATCGCTTCGCCCCCCTTGTCGAACCGGCCAGCTTTCCCCTGGGAAAAGCCCGGACCTCCGATCCTCTTTAAATTCGTTAATGAGCATACCAAAATGTGCGGCCCAAACAATTCAGCGCTCGACTGCTCGCGCCGGGGCGATCCCTTGGAGCAGATCCTCTTCCATTCGACCAAGACGCTATTGCCGACGGGCGCCAACGGGCGCGTCTGCTATCCTCCAGGCCCGATACTTCAAACCCAGCAGCAGCCGCGAGATCAGCAGCAGGACCGGTAGCTCGACAACCGGCCCAAGGATGATCGCGAGATAGACCAGTGGGTGGCCGGGGAAGGCGCTCACCGCCACGCCGATGACGGCCTCGGAGTTGCGCGCGGTGGTGGTGAACGCGAGAGTCGTGTTCTCCTCGTAGCTGAGGTTGACCACTCTGCCGATGCCCAGCGCAACGAGGAACAGCACCGCGAAGAACAGCGCGATCACCCCAATGATGAGCCCGACCCGGCCGACGTCGCCCATGCCTAGCGCGCTCTGAGAGGCGAACATGGCCACGATCACGACCACCAGCGCCCACAGCTTCACCTCGCCCATCGCCCGCTTGACCGGCCCAAAGAAGTAATCACGCCCGCGCCGTGCGATGATGGTCTTCTGCAGCACATAGGATAGGATGAAGGGCAGGAACAGGTAGAGTATTACACTCTGGGCCAGGGCGGTCAGGTCGAGGGGAAGCACCCGTCCAACCAGGAAGTAGAGATAGAGCGGCATGAGCAGGATCTGGAGCGTGATGTTCCAGGGCAGGAGCGCCATGCCCCACGCCACGTCGCCCTGCGCCAGGTCGATGAAAATCAGATACCAACCGATGCAGGGGGTAAGGGTGTAGAGGATCACGCCAGCCCAGATGTCGGGCTGGTTGCGGAGGAAGAGCCAGCCAATACCCCACGCGAAGACCGGGATCACCACGAAGTTGACCGCGAGGGCGATCACCGTCGGCTTGACCTTGCGAAGGGCGCGAGACACCTCCTTGATCTCCACGGGCAACATCACCGCGAAGATCACGAAGAATACACCCACCTCCACGACCGAGATCATCCACGTGGTGCCCGTGCCCAGCAGCCGGTTAAGCACGATCCCCACGAAGATCGCGGCTATCAGGATCAGGGGCTTGGTTTCGTCGCGGACCGACAGCCCACGCGAAGTCGCTCGCTTCTCCATTATGGAAACCTCCCCATACTATGACCTCCTCGCCATCTCCTCGATGACTGTCGGGACTGCTCAGCTATCCCTCGGCCGCATCCTCCATGAGTACCAACCCCAACTCCTCCAGCTCCTCGCTGATCATCTCCACCGAGATGCCGCCGGCAAACTTCGCCTCCCCGTTGAAGCCGATGACCGGTAGAGGTACGTTCCCACGGCTGACCACTCGCAGCGCGGACGGAAACTCATCCATGCGCTTGGAGAAGATATCCACGTATTCGACCGCCACATTGGCACCATAATAGTGGGCGAGTCTTTGACCCAGATCCGTGGTTTGCTCCTCCATAGTCGGCAGGGAGGCCGCCGCATCATCGTCGCTCGTCCCGCAGCCACACCCGGAGCCGCAACCACAGCCCCCCACGGGCATATTGGTTCCGAATACCTGCACCATCACTCTGGCGTTCTTGTCCTCTGCCACCGTACTTGTCCTCCCTAACGTAGTTTCTTTACCCATTTCTTTGCCGCCCTTACTGGCTTTTTGCCGCCGGACGGGGGGGCGGACCATCCCGGCAGGATGACTGGGCAGCTTGGTCCGCCCACAGCTCAATGGCATCCCGCAGCCGCTCTAGCACTCTTTGGTTCACGGCGTACCGGACCCAGCGTCGATCTGGAGCCTCGCGGCAAAACACCACGAGCCCGGCGGCCCGCATCTGTGCCAGGTGGTGGGAGATCGTCGGCTGCTGCACGCCCACGGCATCCACTAGCTCGCAAACGCAGGCTGGACGCTGCAAGAGAAGAGAAAGAATTTGCAGCCGGTGCCGGTCCCCCAGGCAGGCAAAGACGCCATCCAGGGAGTTCGGGTCCGGCACTAGGGCCTGACGCTCGGCACCCACGCATCGTGTTCTCATGGTCACCCCCGGGCCCAGTCGAGCAAGCGCACCACGGTTCCGCCGCCCGCTTCAACGCCGCGACCTCCGTGTCGGCGGCGTTGAAGTCTACCGGCGACGAAAGCCGGGTCGATTTAGGCAGTCCTCCCACGGATCCCCGTCACCGAACAACTGAGCCCTTTTGTCCGCGACGGCCTGTAGCATCGACTCCGTGATGAAGGAGATCAGAACCCCACAGGTCAGGAAGAACAGGATCACCAGCATCAGTTCGTCCGCGCTCACCTGACTGTCCACCGCCGGAACTTCCCCTCCCGGGTTCCCCCCAAAACGAGGCAGAAACGAGCCTCAGTTGGGCTTGCGATCCTCAGTGGGCGGCAGACCGAAGCCACAGCAGGCGATATTTGACGGTCTGCTTTCCCTCTCATCGCCCGCCGGCTCTCGTTGATCTCGACCCTCGATCACCCGCTGCCCCACGAAAAAGTTGTAGCCCACCAGGCCAAAGGCAAGCAGCGCCAACAGCCCCGTCAGTTCCGCCAGTTGCACCATTTTCCTCGACCTTTCCAGGACGCTCACACGCTATGGGCTCGCGGCCTAGCCCTCGGGTGCGGGCGCCGGCCTGGCGGCCACGGACTGGTCCACCTCATGAACTGAGGTGCCGAACAGCCTCTTCTCGGTGCGGGTGGCGATCCAGACCAGGGTCAGCATCACTGGCACCTCAATCAGCGGCCCCACCACCGTGGCCAGGGCCACCGTCGGCGAGAAGGCGGTGATGGCGATGGCGATGGCGATCTCGAAGTCCCTACCCGTACTGTTGAAGGCCACGGCCACGGCGTCCCGGTAGTTCAGCCCCAGCTTCCAGCCAGTGAAGTAGGCCACGTTGAAGATGACGAAGAAGAATATGATCATGGGAATGGCCATCTGGACCACGATCATCGGCTGCTGGACAATCAGGTCACCCTTGAGCGCGAACATCACCACAAGGGTGAAGAGCAGCCCCAGGATAGACACGGCATTGAGAACGGCCTTGAACTTCTCGAAGCCCTCCTCTCCCACCCGATTGATCCCGATCTGGCGCGTGGCGAACCCCAGCACCAATGGCAATCCCAGGTAGAGCACCACGCTCTCCGCGATCACCCACACATCGAAGTGCACTTCGCCGATGAGCAGGTTGGCATAGACAGGAATCAGTATCATTTGCACAATGGAGTTAAATGCCACCAAAACCAGGGCCAGGGGGGTGTTGCCCTTGGCCAGGAACGTGAAGATGATCACCATCGCGATGCAGGGGGCAAGGCCGTACAGGATGAGACCTGTCATCAGTTCCGTATTGCCCGAAAGGAACAGCTTGGCCAGACCGAACATGAAGAAGGGCGCTATCAGGTAGTTAAAGAATGCCACGATTAGCAGTTGCTTGGGCTTGTGGAAAGCGTCCCCCAGCTCATCCAACCGAACGTTGGTCATTGCCGGGTACATCATCATGAACAGGCCAAGCACAACGCCGAGCGCCAGGGTGTTGGGGAGACTGAAGACATAGGTGCCGGCAAAAATAGACTTGATGGCGTCGATGGGCGGCGTGAGCTCGTAATTCGAAATGCTCGACGCCTTTCCGACGATGATCCCCAGGACCATACTGAAGACCACGAAGAATGGCAGCAGCCGGAAATCCTCCAGCTTCCTGAGCAGCTGAGTCGCGTTCACCTGTGAAACCTCCACCTCTCTATTCTGCTTGCATTTTGGCCGCCTGGATTCTCCTGGACGGCGCCCGCCCCCGACACGCACGGCAAGTATATCACTGGCAGTCACTTATATCAACGCACACGGATATATTACCCGCAGCTACTAGCCGGTGCAGCGGGGCTCCGACCAGCACTTGGCCGGAGATGTCTCCATGTGGCTCAGGTCCAGTAGGTCCTGAACGCGGCTCCGCAGCTCATCCACAGCCTCTGAGACGGGGGAGTAGTACACCCATCGACTGTCCACTTCGTCGCGCCGGGCCCGCACCAGCCCCGCCCGCCGTAACACCCGCAGGTGGTTGGAAACGAGGCTCTGGGGCATGTCCAGGACATCCACGATCTCGCAGACGCACAGCTCCCCCGAGGTCAGCAGGGCGAAGATCCGAAGCCTGGTCTCGTCCGCCAGCACCTTCAGCATAGCCGCCAAATCACTCACGTCGGGCGGCCGGATCTTCAGGACCCGCATCCGAGGCCCCAATTCGTTTGCGATCTTCATGTTCACCTCCTTTCACGGGAATATCACTCCATGCTGATATATTACAGCGCAACCCGGTCGCTGACAAGGCCAGGGAACAGGCCGGAGAGAAATCTCTACCCCTAGCACCTTGCCGTCTACCGCGAAGCCGGTAAGCCCCATCAGACCGTAGGATAGCATGTCCCTGTCGTCGTTCACCTTCTCCACAGTGGCATACGCTCCCAGCTCCGCCACCACCTGCCTCACCAGAGGCTGCAGCACAACCGCCTGGCAATACTGCCGCGGTTTTTTGCCAGGCGGTTGTACGGTGATTATACTTGCGGTTTAACAGCCTCGATAGCTGCTGAAACCACGTAATCCTCGCTCTTGCTTCCCGGCGCCCACTCACGGATGAATGCCTTGCTTTCATCTCTTGGCCTGACCAGAACCCTCACAAATCCTACCCGATCCAACATGGACTCAAGCTCGTCGATGGAAGAAGCCCCGGCCACGCATCCGCTGTAGAGCGCAAAGTCTTGCTTAACCTCAGGAGGGATCTCGGCAGTTGCCACCACGTCGGAGATCGCCAACCGCCCCCCAGGCTTCAACACGCGAAACGCATCAGCAAATACCCTCTCCTTCTCTGGCGAGAGATTGATCACGCAGTTCGAAATAATGACATCGATGCTACCGTCAGCTACTGGCAGATGTTCGATTTCACCCAAACGAAACTCGACATTACCAAGCCCGGCCTCACTTGCATTCCGGCGGGCTTTGCTGACCATCTCCGGTGTCATATCAACCCCGATGACCTGGCCGTGTTCCCCCACTGCCTGCGCAGCAAGAAAACAATCGAACCCGCCGCCGCTGCCGAGGTCAAGGACCGTTTCACCTGCCTGCAAAGACGCGATGGCCTGCGGATTACCGCAGCCCAATCCCATGTTCGCCCCTTCCGGCACTGTGGAAACCTCTTCCTTGGAGTAGCCGAGAGCGATCGACAACTCCTCGGCAGTTATGGCGCGAGGCGTGGCGCAACAGGACGGAGAGCACCCACAACCGGCACCTCCAGATTCAGCTACCCTCGCGTAGTTCACCCGAACAGCTTTGCGGATCTCGTCATTGGCCATCTTTCTCATCGAATTCTCCTCCATGTCGTCGACGAACGACGCTCGTCACGATTATAGACGGAGAACATCGCAAAAGGACGCAACGATCAGCATCGGACGCAGACGTCACCCAGATGCCTCGATTCTCTCCTCGATTCGTAGCCGGAGAGCCGTCCGCCGTGGTCGAACTCCAGCCGGCAGCACCCAGCCAGCATATCTTTCAACATAGTGCGCCCCCGCTGGACACGGGATTTTGCACCCGAGAGCGATATGCCCTGGGAATGAGCGACCTCCTTGAGGGCCTTCCCCTCAATCTCGGACAGGATGATTGTCTCTCGATAGTGCGGAGGCAGCTGCTCGATCATGGGTAACAGGCATTCCGACAATTCCATCAATGCTTTTTCGCTGGGATCTACCGTGGGTTGCACAACGGTTTCTGGAAGCGCCTCGGAAGGTGTTTGGCGACGGTAGTAATCGATGACCGCGTTTCGGGCAATCTGGTATAACCAGCTCTGTAGCTTCGTCTGGTCCTTCAATGATGCCAGCCGAGTATGCACTTTGAGGAAGATATCTTGGAGGACGTCATCCGCTCCCATTTCATCAGGAATTCTGTTCTTGATGAAGGTGCCCAACTTTGCATGGTAATCGCGCCAGACTCTCTCGAAGTCTTCCATCAGGGTTTTCCTATTCCGCCACTCTCCATTGATAGCGGTCGATATACTACTCCGCCAACGAACGTCGGTCAACCGGCTCCGAAGATGTACGCCAGCTCTTCGGAGGTCGGGGGCTTTGTCAGCCGCAGGCGCACTCCAACAGCCCGGCGAAGTGCGCGGGAAGCCCGCTTGCCCTCACGGCCGCTGCCGCCGCGGCGACGTCATAGGGCACGCGCCGAAACTCCACCTTCACCTCGTCCCCGACATCCAGGATGACGTATCCCGCCCTGGCGTCGCCGTCCTTCGGCTTGCCCACGCTGCCGTCGTTGACGAGGAGCACGCCCGCAACCTCTTTGGTGTAGGGCAGGTGAGTGTGGCCGAAGACGAGCACGTCCGCCTCAGCGCTCCTGGCGATGTGCTCCAGGCTCGCGGGGAGACGATCCTCGTACACGTACTCGTTCATCCTCCGGGGGCTGCCGTGGACGAGGAGGATCTCCTTGCCCTCGACGTTGAACCGGATGCTGGGCAGGAGGGAACGCAGGAACTCCTTGTTCTCAGGCGTCACCACCTCTCGAGTCCACATGAGGGACTTATCCCCCAGTTTCTTCATCTCGGGGTCGGTGTACGCGCACCCGCACTCGTCCCTGTCGAAGCCCACCCCATCGTCGTAGTTCCCCATGATTGTGGGGATGCCTCGATCTCGTATCCTTTCGATCACCTCGTTGGGATACGCCCCATACCCGACAAGATCTCCGAGGCAGTAGGCGCTGTCGGGCGCCTCCCTGTCGATGTCGGCCAGCACCGCGGCCAGGGCGTGACGGTTGCCGTGGATATCACTGAAGATGGCGATTCTCATTCTTTCCTCCGATATTACCTACGCTGTATCCCTCTGCTTCCGCTCGATCATAATGAGCAGGTAGCGGATCATCGTCATTAACTCCTTGGCGGTCACCTTGAAAGCCAGGTACCGGCGCTCTTCGTCGCCTTCCACAGCGGCGGGGTCGGCAAAGCTCCAGTGGATGCGCTCCGGGTCTCCCGGGAACGTTGGGCAGACCTCCTTGATCCGGTCGCAGACCGTGACCACGTAGTCGAAGCGTTCGCCACGGAACTCATCGAGTGATTTGGGGTAGTGATGGCTGATGTCGATCCCGTGTTCGGCGAGACTACTCACGGCGAGCGGGTGAACCTGGGTGGGCCGGCTCCCTGCGCTCATCACATCCACCTCACCCCGGCTGAAGTGGCGAAGGATCCCCTCGGCCATCTGGGAGCGGGCGCTGTTCTCCGTGCAGAGGAATAGCACCCTGGGTGGCCTCGGTCGCGTCGCCCCGCCAGCTTCCCGTCGACGCACATCCAGCGTCGTGAGGCCCGGATGAAGCTCCTCGCCGGCCTTCGCGTATAGCTCACGGAGCCGGTCCAGGTCGAGGCTGTAGTAGACGTCCCGGGAGTCGGCGTCGCTGCGGCGTTCGCGCACGAGCCTGGCCCTACGCAGCTTCGCCAGGTGGTAGGAGACAAGGTTCATCGGCCTCCCGAGCCTCTCGACCAGGTCCTGGACCCGCCAGTCGCCCCGGGCCAGGCTGACGAGGATCTGCCATCGGAGGTCGTCAGAAAGCAATTGGAGAAACTCAACCGATTCGATCCCTGCCTCAGCTACACTCATCATATGCCTCCTCGGAGAATGCTTCGAGAGTGCTTATATACTACAGCAGCAATTGAAGTATTGCACGGGGTGGACCAGAGCGGCGGGCCTGGGGGATGGATCGACTCTTGTGGACTAAGCGTAGTCTGGGCGGGGGCAGTCGCAGATGGATTCCCTCGGTGCTTCGGGCACGGCCGCTGGAGCCCCCGCTATCTCCTCTATCAGCGCAAGGAGGGGAACAACGCGGTCGTCCGCCAGGCGATAGTAGGTCCGATGACCGTCGCGTCGGTCCAAAAGGAAACCTGCATCCTTCAGTTCGCCCAATTGCTGGGACACATACGGTTGTGGCTTGCCGAAGAGAGCCGCTAAGTGGCACACGCACTCCTCTTCCCTGGCCAACTCACAAAGCAGCCGGAGTCGGAATGGATGAGCGAGGGCTTTCAAGATCGCTGCCTGGTGTTCGTGCGGGTTTGTCTGCGCTCTCATGAACGTCTCCGGGGTGAATTCCACGTGCCCAATCCTAGCCTGACGCCGATCATCAGTCAAACCACCAGCACAAGATATCTGCAAACATGCAAATGCTTGCATTGCTGTTCCACATCCTGTATTATGCTGATCCATATGGGCGACGAGCGTCCTTGCCGGGCGTGGAGACCCGGCGTGAGCATACCTAACCCGATCACCTCTCTGCCGAAACGAAGTTCGTGCAGGCCTCACGTTGCACGCAGCACCGAGACGGTGGCTGTGGATAATCATCGCCAAAGGAAGCAGGAGGAGAACGTGGCAAACGGGACCCAAGGATCTGAGGGAATGTCCAGAAGAGGCTTTCTCGCCAATGCGGGCAAGATCGCGGCCGCGGCCGGCATAGGAGCGGTGGGTCTGAGCGTCGTCGCCTCGCGGTCCACTGAGGCAGCGGACGCAACCAAGTGGACCTACAAGCCGGTGGACCCCGAGAAGGTTTACTGGAACGGCGTCGCGGGGTATCCCAAGAACGCCTGCTGCGAGGGAGCGTACGACGCCATCATGAAGGAGTTGGGAGAACCGTTCACGACGATCCCCGGCTACATCATGAGGTTCGGAGAGGGCGGCGTGGCCGGCATGGGTTCCCACTGTGGGGCGTTGATCGGCTCTAGTACCGCGATCTCCCTGGCCTTCGGTAGTGATCCCGCGGTGACCAGCAAGATGGTCACGGAGTTGACGGCGTGGTACATGCAGCAGCTGGGCTCCGGCTCGCAGCTTTGCCATATCTCTGTCACCGAGTGGGCCAAGGCCAATGGCGTTGCGGTGGACTCCCAGGAGAGGAAAGACAGGTGTGCCCGAGTGGCCGGGGAGACCGCGAAGAAGGCGGTGCTGCTGATGAACGCCCAGGTCGCTGGTGAGTTCAAGGCGACCCTCCCGGTCACCAACTCGGCCTCGGCAGGCTGCATAACCTGCCACGGCAACGACGGCCAACAAACGGTGCGGAACGGGGTGGCCCTGCAGGATTGCACCGCGTGCCACGGCACGCCGCACAACCAGTAGACTCCCGACCCTACCGCGCAACCGCGGGGATTGACTATCCGCTCTCGTTGGGAGTCCTCCCTCTCAAAGTCCTCCGGAAGCCAGGCCCTTCCGGAGGACTCATTCCTGTACCCGTTCCTCACGGAACTCCACCGTTACTCCGCCCGAATCTTGGAGGACGCCGTCAGTTCTACGTGCCGGCAAACCCGCGCATCAGACGACGTTTGGCGAACTCCACCATGAGCAGATAGGTAGCTGTCGCACCTACCAGGAAAAGCAGGTAGGTCGCGGGCACCGAGGTGAAGCCGAGCACCCCGGCCAGTGGAGTGAAGGGGAGTACAACCCCCACGGCAACCACCGCCAGTACCGTCGCTGCCAGGGGCAGACTGGGGCGGCTCCGCAGCGGGTTGCCGGCCGTCCGGATCACGAACAGCACCAGGGTCTGCGTCACCAGCGACTCCACGAACCATCCGGTGTGGAAAAGCTCCTCGTCGGCCTGGAAAACCTTGAGCATGACGAAGAAGGTCAGGAAGTCGAAGATGGAGCTGATGGGCCCGATGAACAGCATGAAGTCACGAATGATCGATATGTCCCAGCGGCGCGGCTTGTGGACGAAGCTGGGGTCGACGTTGTCGGTGGGGATCGTGATCTGCGACAGGTCGTACAGGAAGTTGTTCAGCAGTATCTGGGTGGGGAGCATAGGCAGAAAGGGCAGGATCAGGGAGGCCCCGGCCATGCTGAACATGTTGCCAAAGTTGGAGCTGGTACCCATCATCAGGTACTTCATCACGTTGCCGAAGGCTTTGCGCCCCTCTGTGATGCCGCCGTGGAGCACCCTGAGGCTGTGCTCCAGCAGGATGATGTCCGCGGCATCCTTCGCCACGTCCACGGCTCCAGCGACCGAGATGCCCACGTCCGCCGTGTGTAGGGAGGGCGCGTCGTTGATACCGTCCCCCATGAAGCCCACCACGTGACCCCGCTGCTTGAGCGCGATGATGATCCGGTGCTTCTGTTCAGGGGACACACGGGCGAACACGGCGGTCTCCTCGGCCACCTTCGCCAGGGCCGTGTCGCTCATCTTCTCCAAATCAGTGCCCAGGAGCATGCTGGCCCCGTCCAGCCCGACCTGATCGCAGACGTGGCGCGCCACCAGTTCGTTGTCCCCTGTGAGGATCTTCACCTGCACACCGTCATCGCGGAGGTCGCGCAATGCCTGGGCTGCATCCTCCAAGGGAGGGTCGAAGAAGGCCAGGAAGCCCGCGAGCACCATGCCGTGCTCGTCCTCTATGCCGTAAACCGCCTGCTCCTTGACCGTCCGATGAGCAACAGCCAGCACCCTGTAGCCCTTGGCGCTCATCTCTCGATAGACAGCCTCGGTGTTGGTCCTGCTCTGCTCGTCTAGGGATTGAACCGCTCCTCCGGACTCGTATCGATCGCAGGATGGCAGTATGCTCTCCGGCGCCCCCTTGGACACCAGCATCCGCTGCCCCTGGCTCTCGACGACCACTGAGAGCCGCCGCCGCTCAAAGTCGAAGGGGATCTCGTCCCGCTTCTGATAAGCCTCGACGTCCAGGGTCCGATATCGCAGGATCGCCGAGTCCAGCGGGCTCTTGATCCCCGTCTCGTAGAAGCTGTTCAGGTAGGCTGGCAGCAAAACCGCATCCGAGGGATGGCCTGTGGCATCGAGCAGCTGGTCCAGCTTGATGTCGCCGCTTGTCAGGGTGCCGGTCTTGTCGCTGCACAGTATGTCGATGCTGCCGAAGTTCTGGATGGCCGCGAGGTGCTTGACGATCACCTTCCTGCGGGACATGTGGACTGCTCCAGTGGAAAGGGTGACGGTGGTGATCATCGGCAAGAACTCGGGGGTGAGTCCCACGGCGAGAGCGACCGCGAAGAGCAGCGACTCGAAGGGATCGTGATGGAAGGCCGCGCTGATCATGAAGACGAACAGCACCAGGAAGAAGACGGTTCTCATGATCAGCAGGCCGAACTTGCGGCTGCCCCGGTCGAACT
>JAJYKO010000087.1 GCA_021788565.1 Chloroflexota bacterium | reverse complement strand
CTTAGGCAAACCTGCTGCGTCGGAGTGGCGGAATAGGCAGACGCGCTAGCTTGAGGGGCTAGTGCCCGCAAGGGCGTGGGGGTTCAAGTCCCCCCTCCGACACTTTTTTACGGGTTTTCGCCCAAATGCCAAGCTTGGTCTCGCGATTAGCTGTTCGTCCAAATGGCTAAATTTGATGCGTGAGGGCACAGACCACCAAGGTCGCGGGTCGCTCTCCCGCGCGAAGAAAGTCGTCGTCGCCCTCAATATTGCGACCGTCTGTTCGAGCTCGACGTTCTTACACCTGGCCTCGCGGATAAAGGTGGCCTGCTCAGTGGTGACGCCCTTGTCTTGGCCGGTAGCCACCCGGCTTTGGGGAACCCACTTGCTGAGCGTCTCGGCGCCCGTGCTAAGGCGCGCTGCGAACGTAGTGATCGCTGCCTACTCCGACAAGTAGTTGCTCCGGTGTTCAATCACCAGCCGGACTGCCTGATCTTTGGTCTCTATGTCCCATCTTTTTGCCATGACGTCATCCTTCCCTCTAAAGAAGGTGTGCATCAAGGGCGGGGTTACCCCCTCAATCTCCGAAGCGTTTACCACGGCAAAGACGCCGACCAGTAGGAGTCATTCACGGCGGCAAGACCAGGATTCGCAGATTCGGCAGTAAGACTTCTAAGAACGCCCGACCGCAGTGCTCACTGCCTCTCGGCACGCCGAGCCGAACAGACCGGTGTCGTTACCGACCACGACAAAGTCATATCCCTCCTGTACGAGCCTTCTCCCGGCCTGACCAGTGGCGGCCACCGTTCCAACCGGCACCCCGCTCTTTCGAGCCTTGTCGCGAACCAGCGACACTGCCGCCTCCACCCGGGAATCGGATCGTGGCACCCCCATGCTCATCGAGAGATCGCTGGGTCCAATAAAGACTGCGCTCAGGTGTTTGACCCCCAGTATCCGGTCAATATTCTCAACCGCTTCTGCCTCCTCTATCATCAGAATCCTCCAAACGTCCTCCGCCGATGTGTAACGTGAGGCGGCCTCCGGATCGAGACCCCAGCCTCCCGCCCTCATCCCGCCGCCGGCTCCCCGGGTACCGGAAGGGGGATGCACCAGCTGGGTGAGTACCCGGTCTGCTTCCACCGGATCGGATACGTGAGGAACCATCACCCCGGCGGCACCGGCATCCAGCACTCGCTGCGCATCTGCGTACCCATGATCTGCAACCCTGACCACCGGAGGGAGTTCTAGTAGTCTGGCGGCCATGATCATTGCATCTAGATCGCGCATACCAAGTGGAGCATGCTCTGCGTCGATGATTATGAAGTCAAACCCGGAGAGCTTAAGAATCTCTACCGTCTGGATTGCGGGTATCTTGACGAACGTGCCGATCGGGGGCCGATCCAGCCGCTCGCAAAGCTCCTTCATAGTCAACATTGAGACTCCTTCCATCTAGCTCTCTAAGGACTTGTTCCGCCGACTTACAGTTCCCGAGGAAACGTACGCGGCGAGCAACTCTGACCTGGTGGTTATCCACAGATCCGGCGATGAAACAGCCTCGTCCAGGATCGATCTCAGCATCGAAAGGCCCGACGGCCTTCCGCTGATATGGGCATGTAGCGTCAGGTCGATCCAGCGCGGGATCACTGCATCTCTGGCGGCCTGTAATTCCTCTCTCCATCGGAGAAGGAAGTCGTAGTAAGGTAGCCCAAAGCGGATCCGGTGCGGCAAGTCATTGAGCTCCATCTGGAAAGGAAATGCCACTATCGATCCCTCGGGCGAGTCCAGTAAATAGGGAACGTCTGCATCAAATACATCAGCCCACCAGTCAAACCCGGCTTGAGTCAATGTCCTGTGAGTCCTATAGCCGGGCGTGCAACGGGGGCTTAGCCACCCCCTGGGACCCTCGCCTAGAAGCCGGGCCAATGAATCGAAACACTTGACTACCAGCTGCTGCTCGGCCTCCCAAGAAAGCAACGGCATGCTCTGATCTTGTGACCAGGCGTGCGCCGCAATCTCATATCCCTCGGCCGCCAGCGAACGTAAAACTCCGGGCGCAGTCTCGGTAAACATCCCGCTTGCAAAGACCGTTGCCGGCACGCCAGCCCGGCTAAGCTCGCGACGGATACCGTCTATCCCCGTCTCGATGCCGTAGGCCGCCCACGAGAGCGCCTGGTGATCGATGATCGATTCGCCGATCGGGTTGCCCATGGGCCCGATCTTTGGCCAGGTCCCTGGAGACCATCCCTCCAGCATTACATTGACGCAGACGGCGACTGCTCTACCCGCCAGAAACCCTTCCCAATGGTTCTCGTGCCCATGACCTTCAGACACCATGCGCCTCCGCGGGCACGGCGACACGAAACAGCTCGAGTTCACGAGACAGAAGCGAATAGTACCCAACCAGGGCTGCAATCTCGAATAGGGCCGTCCCGCCGAGGCGGACCACGACATCCTCGAATAGCGAATCGCCTACTTCCCCCCGATACTCAACCGGATTCCGGGCAAACTCAGCGACGAACGTCTCGCTCTCACCCTCCACGTCTGCGAAGATGCCAAGCCTTACCCCAAAGACCTCGCATTCCGCCAACCCGACGTGGAGCGCAACCGCTTCATGCGCGTAGCGTTCGTAGCTAGATTTGGAAAATGTCCCGACCGCGAAAATAGCGACTTCACGCCACCTCGAAGCTATCGTGCAACCGAATCGCATCGTATCTCCGAAACGCTCGTGATCCGCTCCTATCGAAGGGCTGAGTAGCCAGGCGCCAAACGGGCACTTCAAAGATTCGTCCTCCCCCACCAGTCTGAAGAGCTGCGTCCCCTTGCCATTAACCCCGTATTGGACCCTCTTGTAGATCTCGAGCTGTTCGGCTTTCATCTCTTGGGGTCTCGGCCTTCGCAATCTGGGGGTCCTCAGCGTCGAATGATGGGCGCACAAACCGCCAAGCCACTCGGTCACCGATCGGAGAGTGCCGAGGGCGTCTAGGTCGACTGGATATTTGAACTCCGGCAATATTGCGCTCATCTCCGGCTCCAACTTCCCATCTGTCGGGATGTCCTCTCGAATCGGAATATGCACGCCAAACCCGGGGTCGCTCTCGCCCCGCGGACTGTTCACCGGTACAAGCGCGAAAACCTTCGCTAGTTCAAGATCCTCCTGCCTCTCCGAGCAGATGATCACCGGAACTCCCCTGGCGAATTTCGAAAGGATGCCCGGAGAAGATCGCTCAGTTGCATTGTGGAAGCCCCTTTTGGCGAATTGCGTATGCAAAGGGAGGTCCGAGACGTGGACTCGCGAAGCAAGGTGCTGGGTGCTTCAATCCACGTGGACTCATCAGGGACGCTCCTAGTGACCTTCGTAGCCGGAATGACCCGGCAGCCGCGAGTCCACCACACAAGTGCATCCTGGGCGTATAAGGGGACGTCGTTCGAGCGGCCCATTGGAAATCCGTCACCGAGCCCCCTGGCCTCCGACTGCTGGACGAATCTGCCCAAGACCGAGAAAGCAGCGTCTTCGAAGCCAGAAACACTGACGCCGACCCTCATTGACGGAACGCCTCCGGCCGCCGGTCTACCACCGGACGGAGCGTCAGTCCCTGGCATCTGCCGACCGGCCGAGTATTCCTGCAGGCCGGAGTACCAACAGAACTAGCAGCACCGCCAGTGCGATTACCTCCTCATAGGTCGACGAGACGTAGCGTCCCGCTATCGACTCAATAAGCCCTACCGCTATTCCGCCGACCATAGCCCCTGGCAAGCTTCCAAACCCGCCTATGATGGCGGCCACAAAGCCGTATATGCCGTAGCTCAGCCCGAGCGAGTAACTCGTGTATAGGGTCGGCGCAAGCATTATGCCTGCGAGACCTCCGATGACAGCCGTGGCGACCATCGCAGCTCCGCCGACCAGCTGGGGCGATATCGCCAAAAGTTGGCTGGTCACTCTGTTTGATGCGCATGCCCTCATGGCTAAGCCGAGCGGCGCCTTCCCCAGAAACCAGCTAACCGCGATCATTAGAATGGCCGCAGTACCGACGATCACGAGATATTGGTAGGCAATACCGAAGCTCCCGATGGTCAACCTTCCATTTATCCAGGCAGGCAAGGTCTCTGGGTTGGTGCCGAGCCACTTCTCGACTACGTTCTGCACGAGATCTCCGAAAACCACGGTTCCAAGGATCACGGCGAAGGCGGGGCTGCCACGACGCCACAGCGGCAGCACCAACACGCTCCAAAGAATCAGCCCACATAGGCCGGCTATGACCAGACCGACGAAGATGGCCGGGATGTAGGGCAGCCGAAGTGCTGTCAACGCCCAGTATGTCGCCATCCCTCCGACCATAACGAAAGCGCCTTGGGCAAAGTTCACCACACCGGTGGTCCTGTAGATCAGCGAATAACCCATTGCGACCAGGGCATAAATCGCTCCAATGGCCACACCCTCGACCACGGTGAACAGCATCAGAGACCCTCCTCGTTGCCCGCGGGGATGCTGGAATCAGCCTCGCCCCCCAGGTAGGCCGCACGAACAGCGGGGCTCCCCTCGATCTCGGCGGGGGTTCCGACCGCGATGACAGTGCCGTAGTCCAGCGCGAATATCTTTGCGCAGAGATCCATAATGAAGGGAACGTCATGGTCGACCAGAATCAAACCCATCCCCTCGGCAGCAATACTCTTTAGGACCGCTGCCAGTTGCGCGGTCTCGACCTTGTTCAATCCCGCTACCGGCTCGTCCAAGAGCAGCACCTTTGGTTTGGTCATCAGCGCGCGCGATCTCCAGTAGTCTTAGCTGCCCAAAACTAAGAGCAGATGCCCGCCGGTTTGCGACATTTTTCAGCTCGAGTCTCTCCAGCATGGTCATGGCTGCCTCTAGGATCGCGTGCTCCTTGCGAGCCAATCCGCGGGAGCGGACTGCTACCTGGAGCATTGAAGCCGCCACCGACCTGGAGGCCCCAAGCAGGACGTTTTCCAGAACCGTTAGGTCTGGAATCGGGCTCGCCTGCTGAAAGGTTCTCGCCAAACCGAGTCTTGCGACCCTTTCGGGTCTACCGCTTGGCAACTGGACTCCCTCCAGGACTACCCGACCGGAGTCCGGCACACAGCTGCCAGCGAGCACCGATAGCAGAGTCGACTTACCCGCCCCGTTGGGTCCGATCAATCCGGTTACCTCCCCGTAGCGGGCTTCAATACCCACTCCGTTTAGCGCCTGCACGCCGCCGAATCTCTTGCACAGCTTTTCTGCAACCAGGACCACGCCGCTGGGTACCTCAAGAGGTGTATCACTCACCGGTAACCTCCATCAGCCCGACCACTTCTACGGCATCCTTGTGCTGGAACCGGAGCATCAGCCGGTTCGCAAGGTCAGCCAAACTCCCCGCAACTCCACTGGGGAAGAAGAGAATTATTACGATCAGCAGCGCATCAAAGATGATCCCCTCGAACCCGGAGAGGCTGGAGAAGAGCTCCGGGATCAGCAGCACAACCGCCGCTCCTACAACCGGACCGGTAGTTCGCGAACGCCCTCCGATAAACAGCATCACGAACAGATTGACCATTACGGTCGTGGAATACAGGTCCGGGCTGGCGAACGAGGTAGCTTCGACATAGAGTACCCCGGCGGCGGCGCCCAGCATCGAAGCTGTCACGAATGCCCAAAGCCGCCGGTTAAAGACCCTTAGCCCGAGACTCTCCGCGACGTCCTCTCGGGCCGCGATAGCTCTCCAATCCCTTCCAATGTGGGAGGACGCAAGAACACTCACCAGATACATCGCCAGCACGGCTATAGCGCTGACGAGAACCTCCATTGGGATTGGATTTCCAAAGGACAAACTCCCGATAGAAAGCGGTGGTACCGCCGAGATTCCCACCGCCCCGCCAGTGAAACTCGCTCCCGTCGCGAAATAGTAGACGGCTACAGCAAGGCCAAAGCTCGCCATGGTCAGGTAGTGGCTCCTGAGCCGCAACAAGGGAACCCCGACCGCCAGCGCCAGCAAACCTGCCAGCACAGTGGCGACTACGGAACTCAACCATGGGTTCCAGTGATCGTTGACACTAAGAACGGCGACGCCATAACCCCCGACGGCCATAAAAGCCGTCTGGGCAAAACTCACTATCCCTACGTATCCTACGAGAATGTTCAGGCCGATGACCGCGATCGAGTAAATCGCAATCAGCGTCACGTTGTAGACCCAGAAGCTTGACCCCAAGACTATCGGAAGCCCCGTAATCAGCACCGCCCCGACAGCAATCGCCAACGCTCTGAAAGCCCTTGAGCCGGTGGGTCTCAAGGCAACTCGAGGCCTCATCGCGCGCCCCCAAGGTAAAGGTTCGCCAGGTCATCTTCTCCGGGGCGCCCGTTAAACACCTCAGCCACCACCTTGCCTTCCCTCATGACAAGTGTCCTCTCAGGGACGAGCGATAGCGGTACGTTCTTTTGCTCAACCACAAGTAACGGCAGTCCCTCCTTGCTGAGCTCCGCCAGGGCCCCGTAGACCGCCTCGACGGCTCTCGGTGCCAAACCAAGAGATGGTTCGTCAAGAAGCAACACCGATGGCCGAGCAAGAACCGCCCGAAGAACGGCCAGCATCTGCATCTCCCCTCCGCTCAGGGTGCTGCAGTCCTGGCCGATCCTCTCGCGGAGCCTGGGAAAGATCTCTGTTACCTCCTCGACCGCCTCCTCGAAGCCCATCTTCCGAGGTCGCGGCGATGCGTGCCAACCAAGGAAGAGGTTCTCCCTCACGCTCAGGCCCTTCAGAACTCCCCTGCCCTCGGGCACCATCGACAGGCCCAACCGAACTCTGCGTGCCGCCGGGGTCCTGGCAAGATCCCGACCTTTCAACCGCACCGTTCCAGAGCTTGAACCGACAATTCCTGCGATGGCCGAGAGCAATGTGGTCTTCCCGGCGCCGTTAGGCCCGAGAACAAGGACAAACGCCCCTGATCCGACCCTAAGTGAGACCCCTCGCACGGCTTCGATCTGGCCATAGCGGACCCGTAAGTCCTCGACTTCAAGCAAGATGGGCCGACTCTCTGGCGCGGTATTCTGCATAGGTATTCCGGGCCTGGCTTACTTGGACGCCGTATAGACGATCTCTTTTTTACCGCCCACGTAATGGCCAATACCTAGAGGATTTGCCACGGACAGCTGACCGGTATGGTCCGAAGCGCTGTAGCGGTACTCGGTCTCGTTCCCGGCGTAACTGACGTTCTGAAGTGCCAGGTCAAGCTTCTTGCCGGTAATTGCACCCGACGACCTGATCGCCTGCGCAAGGATCTGGACCGAATCCCACCCTCTAGCCGCGTTGGCCTCTCCGGGAGCACTTCCATAGGACTTCTGGTATACCGGGCCGAAGGCAGCATTCGCCGCCTTGACGGCAGGATTGACGTTGGCGGGGTACACCTGGGCTCCAAGTGCTGTCCAGTAGACATTCGGGTAGGCACTGGTGGCCTGCTTGAAAATGGAGCGGGTATCCTGCCCCATGATTATGGGAATATGCATCCCCAGGTTAGCAGCATCCTTTGCCTCGACCAGGTGGATGGGCCCGGTAAGCACATCTACTATGGCCTGGGCTCCGCTACTCACGGCGGTCTGTAACTGCGGAGTAATGTCAGTCGCACTGGTCAGCACACCCTGAGAGCTAACCACATTCAAACCAAGGCCAGCGGCCTCTGCTTCTATCTGCTTCGCGGCACCTTCTCCGTAAGGTGTTTCAGAGTAGATTACCGCCACCTTCTGAAGGTGCAACTTCGACTTCACAAAACCTAGGTCGTCAGCGTTCGTCTCGCTGGTCGGCTGGAGCGTGGAGAACTCCCACTGGTTGTCGGACGGAAGCACCGAAGCAGCCACCATCGGCACCTGCGCCCTCGCGAGCAGCGGAGCGTATGCAGCGGTCGCCGCCGATACCGATCCTCCGATCAGTGCATCTATATGAGTCTGATCGATCATCTGGGTCACGACGGTCACTCCGGTCGCCGCAGAGGAGTCCATATTGGAAACGGTCACCACGATTTTGTGACCGTTTACACCTCCATGGGCGTTCAATGCGGCAGCCGCAAGCTTCACCCCCTCCGAAAATGGAACGTCATCAGCGGCTAGATACCCGGTCAAACCGACTGCTACGCCGAGCTGGATCGGGGCCTTGCTCTGGGAGGCGGCAGAGGAATTGGACGATGAAGACGAACCGCAAGCCGCCAGCAGCGTCGCTGCCATTCCAACCGACACACCAGCAGTGAGCAGGCTCTTTCTTTTACTAGGACCTTCCATTATCTCCCCCTTTTCGACTTCGGAGATCCATCTCCGGCTAGTTTCCGATACCCAGTAGATTTCTTCCGTTGTGACAGAGGACGGCCTCAAGTGCCTGCTCGGTCACGCCAGCGACCACAAGTAGCTCGACCACGCGCTTGTATGTGTCTACAACCGGCGGATTCGACTTCTGACCCACATCCGAGCCGAGCACAGTGTGCTCCGGTCCTATCTCGTTGATCCAATTGACCAACCTCTCGATTGGCCATACGTCGTTTCTCGGAGATTGGTCGTTGTACATCCCCAGGCAGTGCTCCATGAAGACACCCTCGGATGTCAGCGTCTTCGCCTGATCGACGGTAATTCCCTGGACAAAGTCCGGATGGCTGAGGATCATCTTCTCGATTCCGAGCGACTTTGCCGCCTTGAGTACTGGCGTCACCTGATCAAAGCCCATGTGGCCGAAGGACAGAATCGCGTCAGTGTCCTTGATGATCTCAAGGATTTCCATCACTTCGTTCTTGAGCTGCCCACCCGAATCAAGAACGCTTAACTCCTCTTCCTCCTTCAACGGAAAACTCGCCGTCGGAAAAGGAGAATCCTTGTGAAGCTCGTGGTAGGCCAGATGCGCCTTGCTGGACATTGTCGGGAACCATACGATCTTGCCGCCCATTCGCAAGGAGACGTCTACTGCCCTTGGGTTCAGGCCGCCCACAGGACCGTTGAGAGCAATACCCCCGTAAATCTTTGTCGCCAGCTGGTCAAGCGCTACCGGCCGAAGCGCCAGCACCTCGAAGACTGTGGAGTGGTGATGCGATTTCATCACCGCAGCAGCAAAGCCCGCCTCGTCATAAAGCTTCGCGGCATCCACGACGTCCATTCTCCGCGGGAACGGTGAAGGTCCTGAATGATAGTGCAGATCAACAGCACCCCTTAAAAGCTCATCAACCTCTGTGACCATGGCCTAACTCCATCCTTCCTATTAGCTCTACACAAGTAGTCTTTGGCATTGCCGGTCCGACCTTCACCGGTCGTACTCGGTGGGGTAATCCGCCGCATTCAAGACCCATCCGGGCTTCGCCGAAAAATCCACCCTCGGCGGGCAGAAAATGTCAACAAGCTGGTTGATCCCGCGATCTACCGCCTGCGAGGTATGAATGGCTGGGGGAGGAATCACCACCACCGAAGGACTTGGGCAATGCCGGTGCTGGTCCTCCCTCCACTCATTCTTGTTAGTTGTCCAGGGCCACCTGATGTGGTGGTAATAATCGCCCTCCACGGCAAGCGAGCACTGCTCGAAGTCGTCATGTGTGTGCGGAGACATGCGCGCCGTGTCCCGTGGGCCAACCGTAGGGTCCAGAAAGTTGACCATGAAGGTGCTGCAGCGAAAGATGCGCCCGAACCTACCCTCCGCCGGTGGCACATCCAGGGAATAGACATGCACCCGCGGATCACCATCAGCCGTCGGCCAAGGGGAGAACGGAGTGACGTTGGGATGGTCTACAAGGTAGGACTCCGAATTAAGCGCTCCTTGCATCAGATCGCCGGCCTTCAACGTGAACAACCTCACCAACTGGCCGGTTCCCTTTGCCCGGAGCCTTGAACTCCCCGGCGGGACGAAGGCGATCGACCTCGACTGAATAGCCAGCTCTTCGGTCCCCACCTCCAGAGAGACCGCCTCGAGACCCGATCCGGGGACTAGGAGGACCCACTCATCCTGCTGCTCTTCCCGGAGAAACTCAGCCGCGCCATTGACCTCTGTATACGAGACAACGAAGTTCTGACCCCTGACCAACCAGGTCTTCTGTCCAGAAGCGGCAACAGACGGTTCCACATCATGGAAATTCACAAAATCGGCATCAGCAATGCTGGAAGGGGAACTCGCTACCGGTGCACTAGCAAGGCTCGAACGCGGATCGCTCGAATCGTAAGCCATCTAGGCACCCCGATTGCTGTTGACATGCCCATAATGCCCCCGAGCGTCCGGACTCAGCCTCTTCTCCAGCCAACTCACCGGCCGACCCATACCACCAGCCACGATCATTCATCTACCCCCTGATCGGTGTTCTTTGTTCTTACTATCAGAACTGGTTATTCCGTCAGACGGGAACTGTATCACAAACATCTTGTAATCGTCTGCGCCTGTGCTAATTTTCATAATGGTTGTATATCGATCACCAGAAACGAGAGTGCCGCAATGCGGGAAGACGCGTCAACCTTGAATACTGCGCTGAGGCGCGAACCCAGCCCCGACGACGCACAACCTTCCCCCCAGACAATTCAAGTGATCGATCGCTGCGAGGAAATCCTCGGTCTTTTCTCCCCCGCCCGCCTCGCCATACGACTCCTCGATCTCGAGCAGGAGCTCGGAATGCAGCGATCCACGGCTCACAGATACCTGACCTCCCTGGCTGCCAACGGATTTCTGGCAAGGGTGGACGAAGGCTACTGTCCCGGACCCCTCATGATTAAGTTGGGTACGATTGCCCTCGACTCACAGCAAGTCCTCGACATCGCGGATCCCTACATGCGGCGTCTGACCGGCGAGACCCATGAGACCTGCGTCATGTCCATCTGGGGGGGTAGGGGACCTGTAATCGTCCGCGTGGTTGAGGACATGGATAAGGTGGTGCACGTACTCGTGAGGATCGGAGCCACCCTCGACATCGACTCGGCTCAGGCCAGAATATTTTTGGCGTTTCTGAACGATCAGGACCTCAACAGGCGACTGACCTCCAACCTCCCGGCCCACTTGGCCAGCGAGGTTCTTGCCAGCCTCCCTGCCATACGTGAAAGCCGGTTGGCCGTCAACGCCACGCTGGTGAGGGGGGTGAGGACGATAGCTGCACCGATACTCGACAGACAGGAGCGGATAATGGCAGCTATCGCGGTCGTCGGAACCATGCAGTCCGTGCCTGAAGGCAAGTCATCGGGGTTGGCGCTGTCCGTTGCACATACCGCACAGCTGCTGTCCGAGCAGCTTGGCCAGGCGCCTAACCCAAATGTCCGTGGTCGCTGAGAAGTCCAACTCCTCACCCGGTCAGTAATAACGTGCCCCTCTGAACCGCCTGTAGGGCGACACATTCAATGCCCATGAACTCCAACTGAAGCGGCGTTGAGCGTGACGACGCTCCGGGACGCCGTTGGTGGTTGCGTTGTCGTTGGTGGCCGTGGGAGCGTGGGATGTCCGAGAAATGGCAAGGACCCCCTCGCTCCTCGCTACGTATGAGCGCGAGAGGGTCCTCCGAGATGTCCGGAGACACCGATGCTCATCGTAGCCCTCTGTGTCAACCTATTGTGAGCCAGATCAAACCACCGATTCATTGAACTGAGAGGGCGGAGAGGGTCATCATGCAGCGGCACTCAGCAAAGCCTGCCGTGTGTCCCGACTCGAATCCTTCAGCGCGCGCCGTGATGTCCCGCCCCTTCGGTGTCA